>JACQUR010000397.1 GCA_016210245.1 Chloroflexota bacterium | reverse complement strand
GTGCTGGACGGGCGCCACCGACTGCGGGCAGCGCTGGAGTTGCACCTGCCCGACGTGCCGACTGCCCCGGCCGCAGTGGGTGGCTGCTCCGAGGTGGAGTACATGGTCCGCGCGGCCGTGCTGCGCCGCCACCTGTCCGACGACCAGCGCGCCATCCTGGCCGCCCGGCTACGCGAGCACTTGAGCGTGGAGGCCAAGCGCCAGCGCGCAGAGGCCGCCAACGCGGCCCGCTGGAGTGGCGCAGCATCCTTGTTGCACACTGTGGGCGACAAGGAGACGCCGAGTAAGCCACAGACAGACACTCGCGCTCTGGCGGCGCAGCAGCTGAGCGTCCCACGACGCAAGCTGGAGCAAGCTGGGCACTTGTTGACTCACTCACCCGATCTGGCCGAGCGGGTGCTGGCGGGCAGCGTGCCGCTCCACCGGGCCCTCTCCGAGGCGCGGCGGCAGAGCGACATGGAGAACCTGCTGCGTCAACCCGCGCCCCAGCCAAGTGAACGTTGGCAAGTGCTACAGGGCGACTTGCGCGAGGTCGGGCCCCAGATCGCGCCCGCAAGCGTGGACCTGATCTTGACCGACCCACCGTACCCCGGCGAGTACCTGCCGCTCTGGTCCGACCTCGGACAACTGGCAGCGCGGGTGCTGAAACCCGGTGCCTTCCTCGTGACTTATTCTGGCCAGTACTACCTGCCTGAGGTGCTGGATCGACTGCGCGAGCACCTGGCCTACTTCTGGTTGGCGGGCATGGTGCATGAGGGCAACGAGGCGCGCCAGTATGATGTACGACGGGTGTCGAACAAGATGAAACCCATCCTGATCTTCGCTCGCCCGCCAGTGCAGCAACCGCTCTGGTTCGAGGACTTGGTGAGCAGCCCGGCGAGCGAGAAGAGCCTGCATCCGTGGCAGCAGAGCATCGGGCCCGCCCGCTACCTGGTGCAGCGGTTCTCCAGGCCCGGGGCGCTGGTGCTGGACCCGTTCGCGGGTGCAGGAACGTTTCCCGCCGCTGCACTGGCGGAGGGGCGGCGCGCGCTGGCAATCGAGATCGAGGCACAGTGCGCCGAGGTGGTGCGGCGACGCCTGGCGGGCACGGACGGGGAGGCCGCCTAATGCGGCGCGGTAGTCTGAAGCCGTTCCTTGCCGAGGTCCGCCCTGCCGCGATGGCGGGCCGTTCCTGGGCATCGCTCTACGAATGGCAGCACGCCAACCTGATCGCGCTGGCGGCCCACGACGCAGGGCTGATTGACGTGAACGACGACTTCCGCGACCGAGAGACGGGGCGGCGCATGAAGACCGTGTTCCGCGAGTTGGGGCGTCTCAAGTGGGACCTCGCCCGCGCCGACTGGCAAGCCTGGCTCGCGGAGAACTGGCCGCACCTCCGCACGGCCGACCTTGCCACTGTCAAGGCATGGGTACGGGAGCAGCGCAGTTCAAAGTTTGAACGAACGACAGAGGCAGGCTGACATGGCCGCCAGTACCGAGCACGAATGGCAGGCTGACCCGTTCGGCCTCAACCCAACGCAACAAAGGAGCAACATCATGGCAACGCTAACACTCACCCAAGCAATCGAGCAGGAGCAGCAGGCGCAACAGCGGGAGCAGGCCGTAGGCCGCGAGGTGCAACAGCGGGAACGCGAACTGGCCGAGTTGAACCGCGCGTTCGACGTGGCGCCCCCCGACCCATCGGAACTGTCCGCCCTGGTCGTGCGGCGCGACGGTCTGGAACTAGTTCTCGACCGGCTGCGGACCCGAGCGCTCGAGCTAACCCACCAACGCGAGCGGGCAACGACCACGCGCGGCGACGTGGAGATGGTAATCGTCGGCCTGCATCACGGCATCGCGGATGCCGAGGGCCAGGTTGCCCGCGCGGCGGCCCTGGTGGCCGAGGCCGAGGGGGAGCTGACCGCGCGGCGTCGCCAGCACGCCCAGGCCGTGGAGCGCCTGGCCGAGCGGCGGGCGCGCCTGGCCCTGCTCACGGTGGACGGCTGAGTTGCGAGAATGAAAGGCGATGAAAGGCGATGAAAGGCGGGAAGCGTTTACGGCGGGAAGAGCAGGCGTTGCTCGCGTTGCTGGCCGAGCCGACGGTGGAGGCGGCGGCTAAGGCGGCGGGCGTCTCCCCCGTGACGCTCTGGCGTTGGCTCCAACATCCTGACTTCCAGGAGCGCTACCGAGAGGCGCGGCGTCGGGTGCTGGAGCATGCCATCGCCGTGCTCCAGCAGGTCGCAGGCGAGGCCGCGGCGACGCTGCGCCGCAACCTGGTCTGTGGCACGCCCAGCGTCGAAGTGCGAGCCGCGCTGGGCATCCTGGACCAGGCCGTCAAGGGGACCGAGTTGCTGGACCTGGAGCAGCGAGTACTCGCACTGGAGACGCAACGGAAGGAGGTGCGGCAATGACCAAGTTGACCGCACGCATTCAACGCCTGGAGCAGCAGGCGCCTCCCACGTCGGCGTTCGACGTGGCGACCATGTGGGCGCTTCAGCAGGTAAGCGATACCGACCTGGCGCTGCTCGCGGAAGTGGCCAGGGCACAGCAGAACGCTGGCCCTGACGCGGTCGTGCCGTTCACGCCCGAGCAGTGGGCTGCGTTGGACAGGTTCAATGCCTTTCGCCAGCTTGCCCAATGACGGGTGGCGATGCGCGTCTCCGTCCCGAAACCACCCGTCTCCTGGAAGCCGAGTTGCGAGCATACCAGGAGACGCGGCGTGCCGTGGAGCAGCGCCGTGACGAGATTGCTACCCAGGGACTCGGGCGGGACTACACCCGTCTGCACGGCGGCTCCCACCGAGCGAGCGACCCGACAGGCTTTGCCGCCACCTTGCTGGCGAGCGACTGCCTGCTGCGCGAGATGGCGCGCACCGTGGACGCTATCCACACCGTCTACGAGCAGTTGCCACCCGAGCATCGGCGTCTGGTGGAACTGGCCTACTGGCGGCGCCAGAGCGTGCAGCAGGTAGCCGACGAACTGTGCGTCAGTCGCGAGACGTTCTACCTGCGCCGTCGGGCTATCCTGGTGGCCATCGCGGCACGGCTCGGGTGGCGGTAGGACCCGAGACCCCGCACACAGAGGATGGACTTCATGGCGACAGTGGCGACCCGACCGACACCCCGCGCGGACAGTGGCCCGAGCGTACCCGTGCTGACGTGCCCCTGCTCGGCCTGCCTTGCCCTGCGGGCCGAGTACGCCAGCGACCCCGAGTTGCTGGCTCACTGCGGCCGGAAGCTGCTCAAGCGCGGCTGGGCAGGAACCGCCACGCCGACCGAGAAGGCGTACATCCGAACCCATGCCGACTGGGCACAGAAGGCGATCGCGAAGATCGCGGGCAAGGGCTTTCAGGCACGGGCTGACAGGCCAAACCTCACCACAGAGACCGTCCATTCCGAGGGAGTGGTACCAGAAAGACCCCGAAGGGTAGATAGGCGGTTTCTGTGGCGTGACTGGGCGCCTCTGAGCGCACCTGGCGGGAGGGCTGAGCGTCCCGGCCGGGTGGTGCGAGTCATGCCACCCGGCCGGGACGCTCCGGACGTGCGCTGAAAGCCCAGCGCTACAGCTTCTCCAGCGTGATCGACCACGTGCAGCCCGTGGTGTCCACATCAACGTAGTAGGTCCCCGGCTCCAGCGCATGGACTGTTGTGTCCCCCCGCGTAGTTCCCTTACTGCCGTCCAGGACTTCGTTGACCATCAACTCGTACACGCCCAGCACGTCCACGGATCGAAGCTCCGCGCCGAAGTAGCACGAGTAACCTGACGGATTGGCCGACCAGCGCACCTTGTAGTCGCCGCCGACCAGTCGGAACGATTCCGTCTTCTTGCTGCTCGTGCCCGAGACCGTCACCGGCCCTTGCCTTGGCACCGGGGTGGCGGTGGCGGCCGGCCTGGGTGTCGCCGTTGGAGCTGCTGGGCCGGCCTGCACGATGTTCCCGGTAGATGTGGCCGCGGCTGCTGGGGTGGCAGTCGCCCCCGTCATCCCAAAGAAGACGTAGTCATGTTCACCTGAGCGAGCTACCATCACGAACTCGACACCGGCAGGTATGAAACCGCCGACCCAGCCCTCACCCGTTTCCCCGTATTTGAGCGACGAGAGGCCTGGACGACGCCGAGGGCCATAGTTGTTGCGCCCCTTGCGGCCATCAGTGGTTCGCCAGCCATCAAGAGTATCTGGGATGGCTAGCCCGTCATATGTCCGTCCGAGTGGGCCATCCACATAGCGCACACGTACGCGGGCGAGAACAGCCTCCTCACGAGGATCAGTATCGCCCTCGCCCCTGACGTTCCTTTCCACTTGCAGCACCGTGACCTCAATGAATTGATCCGAGGGTATGGTGCTGCAGCCCACACTGATAGCAGGGTAGAGACAGCCGATGTTCTGGACTGCGATCCGCACCGTCTGACCCAAGGGCACGAAGGTGACGGCACCGCAATCGAACTCGACGCTCCCAACTCTATCACAGTACTGCGCTGGGACCCAGCTTGGGACTGAGCGCGAAGCCTGAGTAGGGGTTGGCTGTGGCGTGGGGACTGGCGTGGCTGCGGGGCGGGGCGTGTGCACGGGCGTAGGGAGAGGCGCGGCGCGGGGTACCACGACTCCCGGCGGATCGATGCTGGTCCCCGTCCAGTAGACCATGCCCTCCGCGGTCAACGCCCAGTGCTCCCAGCCATTGGTAAAGGTCGGGGTGTTGGTGGACTTGCGGTAGAAGCTGAGGCCCTTACTGGTCTGCTGATGGGCGTCCCCAGTGCCAGGCTCGGCGTGTTCACACTCCAGGGGGTCGCCCATAGTCTCGCCCAGGGCGTCGGACAGCGCCTTGAAGCCGAAGACGAAGACGGGCACCTGGCCGGGGGGGCAGAAGGGGAAGGACTGGGCCGTGGCGATCGGCGTCGCCGTCGCCAACAGCAGGGCCACGAGTACCGGGACGATCCACCAGCGTCGCACGTTCATCCTCCTTGACCGATCATCTGCTCCCTAGCCTTCTGGAGCAGCTTCAACACAGCTAACAGCGGTCTCCGCACGGTTCCCAGTGACGAGCATCCAGGATCACGCTGTTGTACGCGCGCCCCGGGATGGCCGGGTCTCGTGACTGAGCGGCCCGAGCAATTCCTTAGACGCGGTACCACTATGGTCTGGCCTTGTTCTGATTGATCGGCGGCTTATCGAGCGAAGGGGAGAGGGACGAGCCAAAGCGCACGATGAGGGTAGGCAGCGCAGGTACTATCTGCCGAAAAGCGAAATGCATGGCCCGCCTCGCTCAGCGCACGTACTTGGATGGTAGCCAGCCCACCTTGCCGACGTGTGAGCCGCTCACCATCCGGATCCGTGTCAGGTCCATCGAATACTCCCGTTCCAAGACTACCGCCCGGTCACCGTCCGACACGTCGAAGGCGCGGCCCTCCATGCGGAGGCGTGACAGAGCCGCTCGGTTCTGGATGATGGTAGCCTCAAGAATCTCCAACACGGTCATGTAGTCCACGCCCACCGACCAGGAGACGAGCGGCGGCAGGTTGATTCGAACGGTCGGCACGGGTGTCGCTGTAGGCTCGGGTGTAGCGGTCGGTACGAGCGTCACCGTGGGCAGTGCGGCGATGGTCGCAGCCACCCGCACCTGCACCGTCGCCTCCAGGTCGGGCGTCGGCCCAGGCGTTACCGTCGGCTCCGGAATCGGCGTGGGAGTAGGGGCTGCGCTGATCGCAGCACAGCCAGTGAGCAACACGGCAGCGGCAGCAAGGACCGTGAGTAGGCGGCGCACGGCACTCCCTCCAAACACGACAACCCCAGTGTACGCCGTGCCGTCTACCCTGCCTAGTCTCCGATCAGGCGAATCCCGCTCCCACGGACGGGTGAGGGTGGAAGAGCCACCGTGGGCGGAGAAGAGCCGCTACGCCCTTCTCCGTGCAACTGAGGGCACGCTACGGAGTGGCCGCTGCTCGGAGTTGCCGAGTCTCAGATACCAACCCTCTGAGCAAGGGACTGTGGCGGTCAACGCCGCCACCATCAAACTGATGGCCGAGCGGCGCCTGGGCGAGTTGCTGGCCGAGATGCCGAAGAACGACGGAGGGCGCCCATCAGAAAACCGGTCACACGATGTTACCGGTTTGTCGCCCACCCTCGCAGACCTGGGCATCGGCTACATGGAGTCGCACCGGGCGCCGAGCATCGCCTGGGCGAGTTGCTGGCCGAGATGCCGAAGCACCCGGCAGGACGCCCGCCGGTAAATCGCTTTCATCATGAAAGCGATTTACCGCCCACACTCGCGGACCTGGGAGTGAGCGACATTCAGTCGCACCGCTGGCAGCAAGTCGCCAGCGTGCCGAATACCACCCTCCGCACCGAAGAGCCCTGTTGCCCTTCCTGGTGCGACTCAAGCACGCTACGCGGTGCCCTGGCCATCCCGCCCCTGTGGCACCTCGCCGGCGGGCTGGCCCTTCTGGCGCCTGTACTGCTCGCGCTTCTCAGCCCGGCGCTTGTCGGCATGGCGGGCGTAGCTGGCCCTGCCGGCACACGCTGGCGAGCAGTACAGGCGCCGCGTAGTCCCGATGATTTCTGTACCGCAGACCGCGCACGGCTTGCGCTCCTGGCGCCGCTGAGCGGCCAGCGCGCGGGCTAACTCGCTCGGGGATAGCTGCTGATTCACCCTCACCCCTCCTGTCACCTTCAGCCCCAAGGATAGCACGCGCGGCCGAGTTTCTCAACTGGGTAGCGTACCCTATTGACTTCTCCATTGGGAAGCGCTATACTGTGGAGAGAGACAGAGGGCAAGGGAGGGCGCCCCCAATGGTTACCGTAGTCGACACCACCGACCCCCGCAGTCTGAAGGCCCTGGCCATCCTGGAGACGGCACACGGCTGGCTGAAGTGCCGCACCAAGGATGGCGGCAAGCGCTTCGGCATCCCGTCCCAGAGCGAGGCCAACAAGTACCACCTGGTGGATTGCCAGAGTTGCACCTGCCAGGACTTCACCCGCCGTGGTCTGGCCTGCAAGCACATCCTGGCCTGCCGCCTCTACTGCGCCCGGGCGAAGGCCCAGCAGCCCCGCCCCCGCCACGAGACGGCGCCCCTGGCCCACCAGTCCCGCGTCGGGCGGATGTTCCACGGCGACGGCCAGGACCAGGACCAGTAGCCAGGAGCCCCCCGGCCGGGACCACCCGGCCGGGGGGCGTGTACCCCCACAAGGAGCAAGAGCGATGGCGACGAATGGCAAGAGCGAGACGCTGGCGGGCACGGTGGAGGTGGTCAATCGGGCTGGCCTCCGCCTGGCGGGCCACTGGCTCAGGTTCGCGGATCCGGGCAACGTGCCCCAGGTTGCCCGTGGCCAGCAGGTACGGGTGGAGGTCGACGGCGGCCAGATTCGAGCCCTGGCCGTGGTGGATCCGAGCG
>JACQUR010000395.1 GCA_016210245.1 Chloroflexota bacterium | reverse complement strand
CCTCTCTATCAGTGCTGAGTGCTGAGTCCTGAGTCCTGAGTCCTGAGTCCTGAGTGCTGAGTGCTGAGCAAGTACTTCGTATAGCACGGTGTACCTCGTTGCGCACATCAGCGAGTACGCACTACGCCGTGCTCCTCACTCAGGACTCAGCACTCAGCACTCAGCACTCAGGACTGGTAGGGCGTGCGCGCGATCTCGAAGGTCCAGAACTCGCCGGTCGGAGGCTCGCGCCGCTCCTCCACCCGTTCGACGATGGCACCTGAGGGGCCCTGGTGGCACCAGCGCACCATGTCTGCGACGACTGCCTCCTCGCCCTCGAACACGGCCTCCACGCGGCCGTCGGGCACGTTGCGCACCCAGCCGGTGAGGCCGGCGCGCAGCGCGCGCTTCTGCGTATAGTAGCGGAAGTTGACCCCCTGGACGAGCCCGGAGATCCAGACGTGGGAGCGGACGCGGGCCATCGGAGACTCGGCTCACTCTCCGAAAAGCTCGTGTTGTAGGCGGGCGACGCGCTCGGCCCGGGTGCGGGTCGCCTCCGGGTCGGGGGCGAAGGTCAGCACCAGCACGTCCCCGCGCCGGCTGTCCTTCGGCAGGGCCGTCTGGGGCACGACGAGTTGCTGCTCGTCGTCGAAGACCAGCACGGCCAGCCGCTGGCCGCGCGCGTCGCGCTCGAAACGGTCGATGGTTACTTGCAGTGCTTGTTCCTCTCTGCCTTGCTCCATAGCTCTCTCCCAATCTCGGGGTGCTTCTCAAACGGCTCTCGCCAGCAGGCGACGAGGAGCTGTAGCGCGGGGGCAGCCCCCTGTGGCTGCCCCCGCGCTACGAGTCCCGTCCCCGCCTCCCCGCGTCCCCGCGTCCCCGCGTCCCGCCGTCCCCGCCTCCCCGTGTCCCCGTGTCCCCGTGTCCCCGCGTCCCCGTGTCCCCGTGTCCTACCGCGCCGTCTCCACCCGATACCCATTGGTCCGCATGTGGACGGTGAGGGTGCTCTGCTGGTCGGTGCGGTAGATGGCGATCCTGCGGCGCTCGAGGCTAGCCAGGGTTTCCTTGTGAGGGTGGCCGTAGCGGTTGCCGGCGCCCGCCGAGATGAGCGCCACCTCGGGCCTGACTGCGTCGAGGAAGGCGGGCGAGCTGCTGGTGGAGCTGCCGTGGTGGCCGACCTTGAGCACCTGGCTGCGCAGCTCCTGGCCGGTCGCCAGCAGGCGCGCCTCGCCCTCGCGCTCGAGGTCGCCGGTCAGCAGCGCCGCGGTGTCGCCATAGCGCACGCGCAGCACAATCGAGTTGTTGTTCTCCGCCGAGTCGCCCTGGCTCAGCAGCGGCTCCTGCGGCCCCAGCACCTGGACAGCCACCTCGGGGCTGAGGTCGACCGTGGTCCTGGGGAAGCGGGCGCGCTCGCTGGGGATGTGCTTCTCCAGCGCCACCTCCAGCGTGCGCTGGTAGGCGCGATTGGTGGACGCCTGGCCCGAGTCGAGGAAGCGGCCCACCGGCACCCGTTGCAGCACGTCCGGCAGCCCGCCCAGGTGATCCTGGTCGGGGTGAGTGAGCACCACCACGTCCAGCCGCTCGATCCCCTGCCGCTCCAGGTAGGGCAGGATGACCTCCCGCGCATCGCGGCTGCTGTTGCCGGCGTCGACCAGCATGGTCCGCCCGGAGGGCGCCCGAACCACGATGGCATCGCCCTGCCCCACGTCCAGCACCGCGAGCGCCAGCTCGCCCCCGCCCTCGAGCGCGGCGCGCGGCGAGGGCAGCAGCTTCGTTCGACTGGCGAGCACCAGCGCGGCCACGGCCAGGGCCAGCACCACGAGCAGGAGCGGGATGCGACGGCGAGCGTTCACGAGCTGCGCGTTGGAGGTTGAAGGTTGAAGGTTGGAGCCGCACGGCTTCAACCTTCAACCTTCAACCTCCAGCCTCCAACCCTCCCGCCAGCGCCAGCACGTTGAGGGCCAGCATGGCGATGGTGACCGGGCCGATGCCGCCGGGGACGGGGGTGATGGCCGCGGCGACGTGCTGCGCCGGCTCGAAGTCCACGTCGCCGGCCAGGCGGCCTTCCACCTCCGTGGTGCCAAAGTCGAGCACGACCGCTCCGGGCGCGACCATGTCGCCCTTGATCGCCCCGGGCCGGCCGATGGCCACGGCCAGGATCTCCGCCTGGCGGGTCAACGCCGCCAGGTCGCGGGTGCGCGAGTGGGCTACAACCACGGTCGCGTGCTGGGCCAGCAGGAGCTGGGCGAGCGGCTTGCCCACCGTGTTGCTGCGGCCCACCACCACCGCCAGCCGGCCCTGCGGGGCGACCCCGGCCTCGCGCAGCAGCTCCATGCCGGCCGCCGGGGTGCTCGGGACCACTCGGGGCGTGCCCTGCCAGAGCAGCCCGGCGTTGGTCGGATGCACGCCCTCGGCGTCCTTCTCGGGCGGCAGGTGGCGCACCACCTCGGCCAGGGTCAGCGGCGCGGGCAGCGGAGTCTGGACGAGCACCGCCTGGACCGATGAGTCGCGCCCCAGGGCCTCCACCCGCGCGTAGAGGTCGGAGGCCGCAACCTCAGACGGGAACGGCTCCAGCCGCGCCTCGAGTCCGTAGCGGGCGAAGGAACGCAGGATCTGGCGGGTGTAGGCAGCCGCGGAGGGATCCTGGCCGACCTGGACGATGGCCAGCGTGGGTGGCTGGCCCAGGCGGTCGCGCAACCGGGCAGCTTCGGCTGCAGCGCGCTCCCACAGCCGCGCGGCCACCGGGCGCCCCTCGAGCAGGCGTGCGCTCATGCCGTGGCCGCCGGAATAGCTTCGCCCAGGATCTCGACGATGCGGTCGACCTGCTGCTCGGTGGCCACCAGGGGTGGGGCGAGGCAGACGATCGGACCTCGGTCGGCGCCGACGACGACGCGGGTGAAGAGGCCGCGGCGCCGCACCTCGGCCAACAGGCGCGCGCCGACGGAGGCGTCGAAAGGGGCGCGGGTGGCCCGATCGGAGGTCAGCTCCACCGCGGCGATCATCCCGAGGCCGCGCACGTCGCCGACCGAGGGCAGGCTGGCCAGGGACTGCAGGCCGTCGAGCAGGCGCTGGCCCAGCACTGCGGAGCGGTCGGCCAGACCCTCCCGCTCCATGATCTCCAGGTTGCGCAGGGCGACGGCGCAGCACGTGGCGTGGCCGGAGTAGGTGTAGGCATGCATGAAGCGCGAGGCGGGCGGGGCGTCCTGGATCGCCTGGTGGATCGCCCGGCTGACCATGATGCCGCCCAGCGGGAGATAGGCGCTGGTGACGCCCTTGGCAAAGGACAGGATGTCGGGCTGGATGCCCCAGTGCTCCAGCCCGAACCATCGCCCGGTGCGGCAGAAGCCGGTGATGACCTCGTCGGCGATCAGCAGCACTTCGTAGCGGTCGCAGATCTGGCGCACGCGCTGGAAGTAGCCGTCGGGCGGGACGATGACCCCGCCCGCGCCCTGGACCGGCTCGGCGATGAAGGCCGCCACCGTCTCCGGCCCCTCGGCCAGGATGGCGCGCTCCAGTTCGGCCGCCGCGCGCTCGGCCAGCTCCGCGTCGCTCAGCGGCTCGGGCCAGCGGTAGCGGTACGGAGGCTGGATGTGGACGAAGCCGGGCACGCGCGGCTCGAACATCTTCCAGTAGGGGGGCATGCCGGTGGCGCTCATCGCCGCCAGGGTCACGCCGTGGTAGCCGTGGTAGCGGGCGATGGTCTTGACCTTGTCCGGGCGCCCCCGCAGCTTCCAGTAATACCGGGAGGTCTTGAACGCCGATTCATTGGCCTCGGCGCCACCGCTGGCGAAGAAGACCGCCTCCAGGTTGGGGTAGGCCAGCTCCACCAGCCGGGCGGCCAGGCGAATGGGCGGCTCGGTGCTGGAGCCCACGTAGTTCGAGGTATAAGCCAGGCGCTCCATCTGCTCGGCCGCGGCCTGGGCCAGCTCGCGCCGCCCGTGGCCGACGTTGACGTTCCACAGGCTGGACAGCCCGTCGATGTACTCCCGGCCCTGGGCATCCCAGATGAGCGCTCCCTCCCCGCGTACGAAGATGAGCGGTTCCGTGTGCTCGGCGGCAAGGTGGAGTGGATGGATGAGGTGCTCCTGGTCAGCGCGGATCAGTTCAGAGAGGGTGTTCTGCATCAAGGGCCTCCAGGCGACCACCAGTAGTCAGGGCTCATGCTTGAGTCGGCGGTGCGTTCCCATCAGCATAACGCAAACGCCCGGCATCTTCACGAGGCTGTCTCTAAGGGGGCAGGGCTTATGCGTTCTGGCGACGGGGGCGCTCCTTTG
>JACQUR010000394.1 GCA_016210245.1 Chloroflexota bacterium | reverse complement strand
GTGCGGGTCCGGAAATGCCGTCCCCCGCATGCGCTGCTTCAGGTTGTATTTGAGTTTTTGCACCCCGTTGTCTGTAGCGCGGGGGTTGGTCCCCGGCGGGGGAGGGGGGGGGGAAAGGCCCCCGCGCTACAGCCTCCTGCGATCTTCAAGGAAGATACCGCCTCAAGATGTCCAGCAACTCCTGCATCCGCTGCCGATAGGTGTGGCAGCGGAGCGTCCGCTGCTGGCCAGCTTCCGCGATGGCCTTACGCTCCGCCTCGTGCTCGAGCAGATAGCGGAGCTTCTCGACGCACTCGTCCGGGCTGGCATAGGTTACCACCTCCGCGTCAAGCGCGAAGAGCTGGGCAAGATTGTCTTTGCGGTCCACCACCAGGCACGCGCCGACGCCCGTGGCCTCGAACAGGGTGCAGTTGTTGGCATAGGGCCCGGCGACCGAGGTGATGTGCCTGGTCAGCACGAGCCGGCTCCGCCGCCGGACCCGGTACATCTCCAGCCCCCACGCCTGGCCGTGGTAGCACCCCAGGATGGGCGAGTCAGGAGCCAGGTTCTCGGTGCCATACCCCCAGAAGTCCACCGGAATGCGCTGGGCCACGTACTCCAGCAGCACATTCCGCTCCGCGTGGATCGGGCCGTAGCCACCCACGTGGCTCACGGCCACTGGCTCCCCGTCTGCGGCTACGTCCTCCAGCCCTCCCGCTCCAAAGCCGAGCGGCAGGTACTCGGCCCGCAGCCCCCGCCCCCGGAAGGAGGCGACCAGGTTGGGAAGGGACGAAACGACCAGGTCGTAGGCGGCGAAGGTGCGCTCGGCTGGAATCCTGGTCGCGACCTGGGCCACCAGGAGTCTCCCCCGCTGCTTGAGCTCCGCCAGCAGCGCATCCGGGAGCAGGTTCATCTCCTGTACGTACACCACATCCGGCCTGAACGCCTGCACCTGGGCACGGACCACGTCGCAGCGCCAGTTCTGGCGCAAGAGCCGCCTGGCCGCGCGGCTCAGCAGGTCACGCCCGCTTCGCACCCGCAGCCCGCGCTCCGCAGCCCACTTGAGCTGCAAGCGGTCGTCGTCCGCCACGACCTCCTCGGCCTCGTGCCCGAGCGCCAGGAGCGCCCGCGAATAGAAATCGGCCGAGCCAAAGGCCTGCGCCATGAGCGCCCGTCGCTGCTCCTCGTAGGGCCACCCGAGCACGTCCGGATGCTGCGCATAGAAGTCTTCGAGGAAACTCTGGTAGTAGCTGTCGACGATCAAGAACCGCATGGACTACGCCGGCACAGATACGTCACCACCGAGGCTGCCCGATCGACGCCCGGCAGGGCGTAGGGGCCGATGGGATACGCTGCTTCCACGGTGAGGCCACAACCGGCGAATAGCTCGAGCAGGTGGCGCTCGCCGAAGACGTACTCGACGACGGGCACACCATAGGCGAGCTTGCGGAAGGTGAGGGTGGGGCCATCCTTCACCACGGGCGTCTTGTGGAAGATGGCCCACTGGCTCGAGACGCGCGCCGTCTCCCGGATGGCGTCGGCGTACCGAGGCACGTGGAGCAGGACGCAGCCGGAGATCACAATCGGCGCAGCGCCATCGCGCAGCGGGAGGGCGCACGTATCTCCGAGCAGAAATGGCCGGTGCGGATAGCGCCGCCGCCCCTGCCGCAGCAGCGGCTCCGAGTAGTCGAGGCCGAGATAGTCAACCGGCCGTCCCAGCAAGCGCTCCAGCGCCTCCGAGTAGTAGCCGCTGGCGCAGCCGAGCTCGACCACCCGCTCGCCAGCGTAGCCTGCTGCGCGAACAGCCTCGGCTGCAACCTGGTACACCCGCGGCGGCTGGCCAGTGCGCAGGGCGGCCAACTCGCTGTCGACGACGAGCGCCTGGCGGCTTGGGATCTCGGGGCGTTGCCATGCGGTTGCCATCTGAGGCGTCACCATCCACGGCGAGATGAGCTGGTGGCCGCTCGCTTCATCCTCCTTGATCAGCTTGCCGCGCCATCCATACACGAACAACGGATGCCACGATGGAAGGATGCGGCGTGCAAGAGTCAGCACCCACTGCGGGGAATCAGGCATTAGTTACTGCCACGACGCATCATCCCTATGAGCATCCTGTGCCTATCGATAGCACTTGTCCGCTATTCTCTGCAGGACGTAGCGGGCGATTGGCGTCGCTGTGAAATACTTCATTGCCATATCGTGCGCCACCATCCTCATCCTGTCGAGTCTCGACGAGTCTCTACGAAGGTCACGACACTTGGCCACCAGTTCGCAGGCAGAATCGTACACAGCATATTCGCACAATTCGGTGAGCGGGTACTCATCGACGTCACTCCCTGGTCTCGCCATCAACACGAGACACCCGCTAGCATATGCCTCCCACGGCCTCTTCGAATCCCACCAGGCGCCACCCATAACGCCTGGATAAATCAACACTTTGCTTCTGTTCAATACGCTGAAATATGCCCGACTTGCTACCCATCGATAATAGCCATGGACGCCGTTGTCTCTCTCAACCCACTCTATAATATCCGAGGGGGCGTTTGCCTCCCCTCGCACCTCCGAGGTATGCACAACGCCAGACAATACTCTGAATCGCCTCAGCCATCGGACCAGCCGCTCGGTCCTTCGTCGCGCGACCCCGGGGCCAGGCACGTACAAGATATCGATGTCCCGCTCACGGGTCGTCTTGCCTTCATAGAACTGCACGTACTCGTCGTGGATACCGAAAGGGAGATACACGGACGCCCGATCACCTCGTAGCTTCTGCGCGGTGAACACGATGTCCGGTGCGTATCGCCCTAGCGGCTCGCACCATCTAAATGGCTGCATTACCCCGTTCTTCACCGAGTCGGGCGGGTCCCATATGTACTCCTTCTCGTGCCGAGCGAGCTTGTCTCTCCAGGTTTCCACACCGTGGCTGTCGTCTCCATCGATCAGGATCTTCAAATGGCCGAGGAGTCCATGTTTCTCGTAGTAGCCCCACCTCGTTCCCCAGTGAAGATTGCTGAGGACAAAGTCGACTCTTATGTTCTCGGAAGAAGTCACGACCTGGTTACAAAACCAAGAATTGATATTGGGCTTACCGAGTGTATAGATCGAGAAGCCCAAGTGGTGCAATCCTTGCAGAACAGTGATAGTTGCAGCATCATAAGACTCTGATCCCACAAACAAAACGGACTTGTTCTTGAACATCCTCTCACTCTTATTGGCTCGGAGCAAAACCTCTTCTAAACGTCTCATTCTGAGAGCGTGTTCAGCAATTGATTAGTGCGCATGACTAGTGTGGAGTCTTGTGGGCATGCGAGTTGCCGGATAGTGACTTGGTCATCATGCAGTGGGAGGTGTGCCGATGTCCAGCCTGGCTCCTGGGCAGCGCTACGCGACGGACCTGACCGAGGCCGAGTGGGCCGTGCTCCAGCCGCTGCTGCCGGCGCGCCGCGGCCCTGGCCGCCCCCGCACCGTCGATTTGCGGCGGGTAGTCAACGGGCTGCGCTACTTGACGCGGACGGGGTGCCAGTGGCGCCTGGTCCCGCTGGACTTTCCCCACCGGGGCACGGTCCGCTACTACTTTGACCAATGGACCAACGATGACACCTGGGTGCGGCTCAACGATGCCTTGCGCGAGCGCGAGCGGGTCCGCGTCGGGCGCCAGCCACAGCCGAGCGCGGCCATTCTGGACAGCCAGAGCGTGAAGACGACCGAGGTGGGAGGTGAGCGCGGCTACGACGCCCACAAGAAAAGTCACTGGCCGCAAGCGGCACATCCTGGTTGATACCCTGGGCACCCTGCTGCGGGCGGTGGTCCATCCGGCCGACCTGTCCGAGAACGAGGGCGGCCGGCGGCTGTTGACCGGCCGGCGCACCGTCTTCACCCGGCTCACGAAGCTGTGGACCGACCAGGGGTACAAAGCCGCGTTCGTGGCCTGGGTGGAGGCCCATCTTGGCTGGAGCGTGGAGGTCGTGCAGAAGCCGCCCGAGCAGACCACGTTCGTGGTCCTGCCCAGACGCCGGGTGGTGGAACGAACGCTGGCCTGGCTCAACCGCCACCGCCACTTGAGCACCGACCCACCTTGCCCTCACCTCCTCTGGACGTGCGTATGGCATGAAGCCGATTGCTGCGCGCTACGGGCCAATGCCACTGCGACGCAACCGAGCAAGACGACCCCGCAAGAGGGCTACAGCTGATTCCACTCGCGCGATGAGTCGTAGTCCGGCCACCATCGGTGCCGGGAGCCTGCCCAGCACGGCCAGCGTCGCCAGGCGCCTCCGTACACGTCCAGGGGACCAGGCCTGCTTGCGCCAGCCCCTGCTCGACAACTTCCAGTCGGCATCCTCAATAGTAAACACCCGCGCTGCTCCGCCCAGGAGTTTCCTGTTCTCTTCGGCCTCTGGGCCGAACCAGATTGCGTCCAGCCCACCCGGGTGGTGGAGGTATCCGTGATTCTGGTGTATAACGGTAATCACATCGCTGGCATCGACAACTGGGAGGCAAAGCGACTGTGCCCGATAGACGAACCAGTTATCCCAGCCGGGACGTCCCACAGCGAACGGTGGCATGCCATGCTGGTAGCTACGAGGAAAGATAAGATAATCGATCCCTGTCGGCTCATGAAGCCGCCCTCGCGCAGCAGCGGATTGGATGAGCTTGCACTCCCATTCGCTATCTGAGAAATCTATTGAGTCAGTTACATCGAGGTCCCAGCGCCTTCCAATAACAAGGCACGGAGCGCGCGATGCGCTCTGGAATCCGCGCCAGAAACTTGACGTGAGGATGATGTCAGCATTGACGTAGGCAACCCAGGTGTAACGAGCCGCCTTTTGGCCGACTGCGAATACTCCGTCGAGCAGCGGCGTGCCGTATCGATTCCGCTCAAGGTCCTGGATGTAGCGCAAGCCAAACTCACGAGCGACCTCCGCTACTCCTGCGTCATCACCGACAAGGATGATGTCCACCACAGGACAGGTTTCCATCCAGCTTCGAATCGCATTTCGCTGGAGGATTCCAGTTGCCCCCGCAAATGCTTTCGGAAGGCAGAAGATCGTGAGCGGTGTGCCAAGTGTCATCACGGGCAGTAGGCCGGCCGAAGAACGAAGCACCCAAGGCCGTAATACAGGGTTTGCGCCGACTGCATGACTGCCGTGTTTCTATCCGTTCGGACCCACTGGGCATGCGCTGACGGCTCGCTCTTGCACCAGAACTCGCTCTTCTCAACGCACCATCCTTGCAGTAGTCTTGGCAGCCCATCCATGCCGTACACGCGGTGCAGCGGGTGAAACACTGCGTCCATTCCCACGGGCACCGTCATCACCATTATGCCTCCGTCTTTCAGCAGCGTCCGCAGCATCCGCATAACTTCCAGATCCCCATCGCGCTCGTGGACTGTAACCCCATAGCGCCCGGCCAACCCGACATGTTCGATGCTGGAGCAGTTCAGGATGAGGTCAAGAGACTTGCTTGCAAGACCCAGACTTCGCACATCGCCCTGAACGTAGCGAACACTGGGATGCGCGTACGGCCTGGTAATGGGCTCCAGGTCGATCCCCAGGACTTCATACCCGCGCTCGGCGGCAACCAGCGATAGACTGCTTCCCTCACCCACCCCGAAGTCAAGCGCCCTCCCGCCGCCCTCCGGGATGTGAGCTGCTACGAAAGACCACTCGACCTCTCGGTCCCCAGCCAGCGGACTACCTCCCGACCGCTCGGCTGCGAGCTGCGCCACCCGCAGGACCCAACGGCCCACTGGCCGAACGCTCTTTCTCAGGAGCCTCCCCAGACTCCGTTTGCCCCCTGCGCTCGCGTACATCACGACACAATAAGCCATTCGAGCATGCCTATCTTCTCCCTTGGTACAGCTAGAAGGTCGTCGTAGTCGTACGTCTCGCGCAAGGTGTGCTGTACCAGTCCCGATTTCACAGGCTCGAACCAGACATAGTCGAACGCCGCGATCGCATCGCCCACTTCCCTAGCGCGACGATCCCAAGCCTTCGTCCTGCGGTCTGAGAACTCGCACTGGATAATCGGCCGCAGGCTCGACAATGCGCAACTCCCGCCATTCACCACGTCCAACTCTCCGCCCTCCACATCAATCTTCAGGAAATCCATTCTATCCACTGAGTGCCGCGTCACATACGCATCTAAGGATGAGACTAATACTCGGATTGTCTCGATCGCGTAGTGTCTTTCCACATGCGGAGGCCTTAAGCTGCTATACATACCCTTGTAAGACTCGCAAGCATACATAAGGGTCTCACCTTCAGTACTGCTCAATGCAAGCCGGTTCAACCGGACATTCTTGCAGTGGTTCATCCGTACGTTTCCCAGAAGCTTCTGGAACTCACAAGGCACAGGCTCAAAAGCATGAACCATACCTGTTGGTCCCACTGCTTGAGCGGCTACGATCGTAAACAGACCCTGATTCGCTCCAACGTCAAATAAGACCATGCCTGGCTGAAGTATGTTGACCAATACGTTCAGTTCATCTTGCTCCGCATGCCTTCCCCAGAGGAGACCATCACCGAATTCGTCACGTCGCAGCAAGAGCCAGCCACCCCACGGCAAGCGGTACGGTATGGGAGGCTGGAAAGGAGCCAACGTCCTGAGGCGCAGCAGCACCCTGCGCAAGCCACCCGGTCGGCTCAGCCAGTATACATTTCTCACTTGCTCAGCTCTAGCCTAGTCCGAAATCATCTCTATGGCAGCCACATCTGCAGCCGCGGGCATCCAGTTGTCACACCAGGACACTTGTACCAGTATCATGAGTTCCGTGTGGTCACCGTGCTGCAGCAGCGTCCAGCGCGCTGCTTCTAGAAATGGCCACATAATTGGTGGTAATGAAGATTTCATGTACTTCGCTATACTTATCTATCGGATAGAGGCCGTCCAGCACTACTCGATATAAACGATATCTGGGATTGAGAAGGTAGAAGAAGTCTTGAAAATAAGTCCTCGCGTCAATATTGCAACCTCCGAATTCGAACTGAATCACATCGATAGCAGCCGAATCAAGCATCTCACTAGCTCCAGCAAGCACGCTCAGTTCATAGCCTTCTACATCTAGTTTCAGCAAATCAATATGCTGAACTCGATTGGACTTGCAGAAATCGTCGAGCCTCACTAGCGATACTTCCTCTGTGTGTGACATTTGAACGCCAATATGGTCAAGCCTCCTCGCAAACAGTGATGCCCCACCTGATCCTAGCTTATCAGCGTAAAGGGTAGCAGACAGCTCTGCATCACCAAACCCGAAAGCGTAGGTCGCAATATTGCGATGAGAGCCAACGTTCTGCGTGAGAGACGCAAAGGTTGGCTTGGACGGCTCGAAGCAATAGAGAAGTACATCGTCACCGAAAGTCGAGATCACCGCCAATGCGTACTGCCCAGTATTCGCACCGACGTCGAAGATAACAGTGCTACGCCCCTTATCTCTGTAGCGATGAAGGAAATCGATGACGACTTGTTCGCCGCTGCTTTCGACATAAGAACCGTTACCGACGTTCATCCCCGTAAGTGATAGCCGGTAGAGGCGCTCGAAGACGGACTGCAAGAGAAGCTTGCCGAGCAGATGGTTCGGAATGAGACCAATGAGGCGATGCGCCACCACCATCGCAACATAGTCCCTTGTTACCTTCCGAGGCATCGTTCCACCTCTGCGGTCTGAGTTCTCGTTGCCGGAGGTCGTCCTCGTGCCGCAGAGCATGGGTGGGGCGGTACGAGCCGACCCAAAGCCCCGGGGGCAGAGCGAAGCGGGCAGCGACAGGCTGCGCTGGAACACGCGGCTGCGCCTCCAGACGGCACAGGAGCAGGGGCGTGTGCCAGGTTGCCTTCCCCATCGCCCACTACCGAGATCGCCAAACTTGCCACAGTCCTGATCCGAGAGATCTCAGCGCCGGCTTGGCGCCACGTGGAAGACACTTGCTTGCAGCCGCGCGTGCTTGGCGTACAGGGGCACTTGCGGCTATCCGTTCGTACAGCAGGTACGCCCTGGTTTGCCGCGGACGCCGCGAGGAACTGATGTCTATTCCCTCCTGGGCGAGGAACCCGATTCCATCCAGGCTCCAGCGCCCCCGGCGCAGCGCGTTGACCTGGTGGATAGGCGCCCGCGACCTGGCCTGCTCAGTGATGGCCAGGAAGGGCGACGCGATGGCGTCGGTGCGCTGCGAGCCTTGCAGTTCGAGCGCCCATGCGGACTCTCCAGACTGCAGGAGTCTGCGCAGTACATCCTTTCTCCAAACGGCAGCGAAGAGCGAGATACGGTAGGGCGTGCCTGGCGCCACTTCGCCCAACTCCGGATGGTCGACCCCGGGCGTGCCGAACGGGGGCGTCGGCGTCAGGCGCAGGTACGCGGCCTGCCTGCGCTGCATGTAGGCCACGTACCTCCGGACGCGATCGGTGTCGACGCGACGGCTGAGCAACTGGTCTTCCATCCAGAGCAAGATGAACTCGTGCGGTATCGCCGCCAGCATCCTGTCAAGACTGGAAGACCAGTCGGCATCCCGCCCAACGAGAATCGTCTTGATTGAATCATCGTGATACGCTTGTTGGTTTGCCCCCAGATGCATCTCATACGGGCAATCAGGCCAGTAACGCCGCAGACAGGCGAACGTTATGGGCCACAGGTCTGCATAACTATCTGTGGAAGCAATGAGGATCCCGATCTGATCTTCCGTCATAGAGTCGACTTCGGTCACAGGGCAGTAGTTCCGGGGTGAATCCTGATGATATCGTGCGCCACATCAAACAACCACTCTGGATGTTTCCGCCACACCAGATCGCGCGTTTCCTGCAGCGTGGGGTAATCGCTCTGCCCTACGAAGCAGCGCGCGTCGTCGATCAGAATGACATGCCACGCCGCGGAGTGGTTCAGGATGTGCTGCAACTCCTGCCAGACCGGCGTTTCGTATTTACCTCGCGCCGTGACTCCGCCCGAGTAATGCCCATCAAGCCAGAACAGGGCTGGTTCGGCGATCTTGGACAAGATCTCTGGCAAGACATCGCTGCTATCTCCGTGCAGGATCGAAACGTGCTCGTCCAGGGCGAATAACTGTTTGGCGCGTCCGTACAAGGCCTCGTCGAGCTCAACGGAATAGATTCTACGAAAACTCCTCCGCGTCGCAGAGATCATGGTCCCGAAATAGGTACCCGTCTCCACCAGCGTTCGCAGACGAAATCTGCCTGCATACTCCCGAACGATCCGCTGCTTCACCACGTGAGGGGGAGGAAGTGGCTCTCCCCTGAGCTTCCAATCTCGGACTTCAGCCTCTTGCCGAAGAGACTCCAGTACATCGTAGCCAGTGAGGCGTGCAAGTGCATTATTCGCCCGCCCGAGCACGGGGCCAGCAATGCCTCTCATAGCAGGCTTGTCCCATCCGGGCCGTGGTCTCTGCACGGATCTACCGCGCAACGAACAGACCTCAGGCGCTGGTGCCAAATAGCCACTGCGCAGACGCACTGTGTCCGTAGACGCCAACGGCCCTGCCACTTCATCGATCGGGCTTCCGTAGCCAGAACAGTCCTAACGCATACCGCGCCTGCTCGAAGGCAGCCGGGTCTGCACGCTGGATGAATCGACCATTATCGTCCACGACCGAGTATCCCCTGAGCTCAAGATCGGCAAAGTAGTTCAAGATCTGCTGGGGCGTGTGGATGCGATGGGCATTGAACTGGACTCGGCTCCGCCCCACCGGGAGAGAGAAGTACAGGCTTCCTCCGGGCGCAAGCACGCGGCTCAACTCTGCTGCTGCTCGTACCGTGCCGTAAGGGTCCAGGGGGTCTCCATACCGCCCTAGACCAACATGCTCGGCGACGTTCAGGCACGACAGAGAGGGAACTGAGCCGTCAGTAAGGGGCAGAAATCGTATGTCACCAAGTATTGTCGCCAAGCCCTCGATCTCGACATCGAGCGGGCGAATATCGATAAAGGTCACCTGCGTAAAGCAGGTGAGCATCCCCACCATGCGACAATCAGAGGCGACGTCCACGTGCGCCCGCGTCTCCTGCTGAGCAATGAGCTTACCCGCCCAGACAGCCTGGTAGAAGTAGTGCGGGTCGACAGCGTTTGTCGAATCTCGCTCGGTCAGGCACGGATACCTGTCCTGGAAGCTCAGCGGCTCGGCGCCTTGCATCCGCTGGTACGCGCGCCAATCGCGCCAATACTGAGCGTAGCTGGAAACCCACTTCAACGTCCGGCGGATGCTCGAAGCAGACGACGCGCCGTGACCACGAAGCCAGCGATACCCTCTGGATGCAACAGACAACATCGGACGGGTGCCTCCTGGTGCCATCATCGCGCTCAATTCGAATTGCCAGGCTGCGCCGCCGCAACTGGCATCGTCTGCCACCGCGCATCCACAAGGATGGGGAATCCAGGACCACCCTGGTGCCCGGAGCCATAGTAGTCGCCTTCCGCCACCTGGAACTGCGCGACGTCGGTCAGATGGTCCACTACGGTAGTGCCGATCTTGGCACCCAGATGCACGCGGTACGTTCCCTCCGCGAGCGGCAGGCGCGGAATATGGCACGCCACGACTGTTGCATCTGGCGAAATCGTGACCGGTTCGCCGGTGAAGAGGTTCGACTGGAGAAACAGGGGCACGTCTCTGATACTACCAACCGCGAGGTACAACGATACATTATCGATTGGTGTTCCCGTGGTGGATCTCGCATGCAAGATGAAAGAGGCCGGCTTCCCACTCTGGAGCACCTCAGCCCTCCGCCCTGCGTCGTCCTCTATGGTGAAGCGGCAGAATTGGACTTCGCCAGAACCTGTTCGGTCCAGGCGACGTGAGAGGACGACATCGGGCAGGCCGTCGCCCAGATCCACCAGGTAGGAGCGAATCACCTCATCCGCGCCGCCGAAATCTGCAATCTTCCCATGCGCCAGCAGGACTGCGCGGCCACAGAGGGCGCTTACGGCTGACATGTTGTGGCTCACGAACAGGATCGTGCGCCCCTCACTGGCGACTCCACTCATTTTCTTCAGACACTTCTGCTGGAACTTTGTGTCTCCTACGGCGAGCACCTCGTCCACAACCAGTATTTCTGGATCGAGGTGAGCCGCTACGCTGAACGCCAAGCGCATGTACATGCCGCTGGAATACCGCTTCACGGGCGTATCCAGGAACGCCTCCAGTTCCGCGAACGCCACGATCTCATCGAACTTTCGGCCAATGTCGTCCTTCGACATCCCCAGGATCGTCCCGTTCAGGTAGATGTTCTCCCGTCCTGTCAATTCCGGATGGAAGCCGGTGCCCACTTCGAGTAACGATCCCACGCGCCCGTGTACCTCCGCGCGCCCAGTGGTAGGCTCTGTGATGCGCGCCAGGATCTTGAGCAGCGTGCTCTTCCCCGCTCCGTTCCGCCCGATGATGCCCAGGACCTCGCCATGCCTGAGCTCGAATGAGACATCCCTCAGCGCCCACAACTCCTGGACTGCGTCCGTCTGGCGGCTCCCGTTGCGGAGGCGTCGCAACGGCGCCTGCACCGCATCCACCAGGGACTCTCGGAGGCTCTTGTAGGCGGCGCGCCCCTGCGAGGGGCCCAGATAATACCGCTTGCCCAGTCCCTTCACCCGCACCGCCACGTCGCTCATCCTTGCCATTCCCCGTAGGCGCTAGATGACGTCGGCAAAGCCGCGCTCCATGCGACGGAAGTAGAACAGGCCGCTCACCAGCAGCACCAGCACCACGGCCACTGCGACGCCGAGCAACGGCCCCGGGCCCGCCGTGTGGCCCAGCAGCGCCCAGCGGAACCCTTCCACCACTCCGGCCATCGGGTTCAGGCCATAGAGTGGGCGGTACGCCTCGGGCACCAGGCTGGCGGGGTAGACCACCGGGGTGGCGAACAGCCAGACCTGGATGAGGAAGGGGATGGCGTAGCGCACGTCGCGGTACTGCACGTCCAGCGCGGACAGCCAGATGCCCACGCTCAGCGCGCTCAGCACCGCCAGCCCCACCAGCAGCGGCAGGAAGACCACGTTCGCGCTCGGCGCCACCCCGAAGAGGACGAGCAGCACGACCAGCATGCCGAACCCGATGGCGAGATCCACCAGCCCGCCTGCCACCCCGGCCAGGGGAATCACCAACCGCGGGAAGTAGACCTTGGAGATGAGGTTGCTGTTGGCTACCAGGCTCCCGCTCGCGTTCGTCGTGGCGTTGGCGAAGTAGGTCCAGGGGAGCAGCCCGGTGTAGGCAAAGAGGGCGTAGGGCAGCCCGTCCGAGGGCATACGCGCCAGGCCGCCGAAGAACACGGTAAAGATGGCCATGGCCAGCAGCGGCTGGAGCAGGGCCCAGGCCACGCCCAGCGCCGTCTGCTTGTAGCGCACCTTCACGTCGCGCCAGGCGAGGAAGTAGATCAGCTCCCGATACCGCCACAACTCCGCCACATCGAGCGCGCGCCAACCGTGGGTGGGCTCGATGACGGTGATGGGGCGCTGCCTGGGGCCTGGCGCCGGCTCGAGCCCCTCGTGCCGTGGCGAAGCGGGTCGTGCTGTTTCTTCGGTCAGGGTTTCAACCACTCAGCGCACCTTTCATCTGGGGCCTGGAGTTGAGGGTGGAGCGCATCAGTCGACGGCATCGTACCGAGCAGCCGCCTCCTCGTCAACCGCCACGCGGACGGTAGTGGCCGACCAGGACGCCGCTCCCAACCAGGGCGCTCCTGGGCGCAAGCATGTCCGCCACCCGCGCCCCGGCGAGCATCAGCACCAGCGGCAGCGCCGGCACGGTGAAGCGCTCGTCGACCGAGATGAGGACGTGTACGAGGGTCAGGAAGAGCCAGACACCCAGGAACGAGAGTGCCAGCGGCAGCGCGCGCCGGGACCTGAAGGCTCGAACCGCCTGCCAGAGCGCCAGGGCCACCAGCCCCAGTTGCACCCCCCACAACGCCCAGCGCGCCCAACGCGGCAGGGCGTCCATGTCGGCCTGGCGCACGGGGGTGCGCGCCGACCAGATGAGTACTGGGGCCAGCGCGAAGTGGTTCACCAGGTACTGGGGCAGGTTCAGGCGCACGTTCTCGAGCGCCGCGGGCAGCGCCTGCTCCAGGGGTAGGTCGTAGGGCCCGCGCAGTTGGGCCATATACCGCGCCGAGAGGTCGGGCCGCGGCCCGATCGTGCCTGCCCGCGCCACTGCCTGCTCGTCGGTCGCGTTCGAATTCGCCACCTCCAGCAGCCGGGTGAAGGTGGGCTCGTCGAAGACCCGGAACCACGTACCCATCAGCACTTGATTCGAAACCGGGCTGGTGTCGTACAAGCCCGGACGTCCAGTTGCAGCCGCGATACGGCCCACCCAGGGTGCCATCAGGACCGCCACGATGGCAAGCAGGAAGGCTGCCCGGGCAAGAGCCGAGGCGATGGGAAACGCCCTTCGGGCGACTACGAAGACGACGAGCGCGAAGACGAGCGCCAGCGCCAGATACTCTGATCGCAGATAGGCCGTGCCAGCGCACAGCAGTCCAGCCAGGGCGAGAGCCCTCCAACTCCACCGCCTCGACCAGCGGTAGAGCAGCGCCACGGTCGCGAACAGCAGCGCCCCGGTGAGAAACTCGGTCAGGGCCTGGCCGGCGTAGGCACCAAGGGCAGGGTTCAGCGCCACCAGCCCCGCCGCCCACAGCCTGGTTTCAACGCCAAACGCCTCCGATGCCAGCCCGGCCGCGCCAAGGACGAGCAGCGCATACACGAGTCCCTGGAGCACGGCTACTCCGAAGCGTGGCTCGCCAAACACAAGCTGGCTGAAAGCCAGCACCGCCGGGTAGCCGGGCATGTAGTGCGCCACTCTTTCCCAGGTTCCGTGCAACAACTGCTGGGCCAGGGCGACGTAGGTGAGCTGGTCTCCAAAAGCCCCCGCTCCGTTGTAGTTGCCAGGATCGTCGCGCAGGTAGAGGGAGTACAGCATCGTCTGCCCGAACGCCGCCAGGCAGAAGATCCACACGAGCCAGCGCTGCCACGGGCGCGACACGGCCCTGGCAGCGATCGACTGTGGGATGGGGAGGTGGAGCGCTGTCATCGTCGTCGACTCAGCCGGGGTGTGGCGGGATCGATCCGCCGTGGCAATGGTCCCACGCAGCCACCCCCGCGGTCAAGGGAGCTGGCTTGCTGCTTGCCCCGCCTCAGAGGGGTTTCCGTCCGACCAGACAGTAGCTGTGGCCGAGGGCGAGCGCGAGCCGAGACCCGCCAACCCTTACCACCAGCGGCCTGAGGCGTTCCTGCCACCAGAGCGCGAGCGGCAGACTGAAGCACGCCAGGTAGTCCTCGAGCCTGATAGTGAAGCGACGAACGATGGTGAAGCCGGCGCGCTCGAAGAGCTGATCTCAGTGGCCTGGGGTCGAGGCGAGGAGTTCTTCCAGGTGATTGCCATAGTCGCCGTGAGGCGGGTACGTGAGCGTTCCCCGGAGCCACTGCCGAAGCTCGCGCACGCTGCGCGGGCGCCGAGGGGGCGGAACGCGAAAGCGCAGCCCGGCTCGCCGGTCCAGCCCGCTCCGGGCAAGGGCCGCCTTGGCGACCTGTATCGGAGCGACCCGCAGGGAGAAGTGCAGCGCTCGGAACGCCGGTTCCATGATATTGGGCACGTTGGCGATGGCGACGCCACCGGGTCTCAGCACGCGCCAGATCTCGGCCGCGGCTGCTGGGCGGTCGCCGATGTGCTCAAAAACGTAGGAGGAGAATACGACGTCCACGGAGTTGCTCTGGAGAGGGAGATCCTCCCCTCGGCCGCAGATGAACTGGAGCCGTCCCGATGGGGCGAAGCTGGCCAGTCTGGCTGCCTGCGTGAAGTCGCCCCCGTAGACGCTGGTCACCTCCAGCAGATCGGTGCAGACCACCCGGGGCGCCAGATCGGCCAGCAGCAGCCCCTGGCCGGAGACACCGCCGCCCAGCTCGAGCACCGTGCCAGACCAGGGGATGTCGGCCTGCGCCAGGATCAGGTCGAGCTGGTTGCGCCGGTATCTCAGGAAGTCCGGGGGCGGCCCGCCCAGCGCCTCCGCCGCGGCCAGCAGGCGTCCAAACGTCTCGGCTCGGGTACGCCTGGCTGTGTTCGCCGCCGAGTTCATTGCTGTCTCTCAGACCGCCCCAGCCATCTTCTGCCTCCGGGGAAACCACCGAAGTATAGGGGGCGGATACCCCTCACGCAATGCGCGCCCACCGTTGGGGCAGGGCTTATGCGTTCTGGCGACGGGGGCGCTCCGTTGGCAGGAAACCCAGCCGCGACGCCCGAAAGTGCCGCTAATTCGGCCAGCACCGCCCCCTTCGCGAGCCAATATAGGGTCCCTGGCACCGCTTCCGGGCACTGCCCGGTTAGAACGCATAAGCCCTGCCCGCGGGATACACCACGCTGGCGCGGCGCGGCCAGATATGGTACACCTGCTCCGCTCGGCCCGGAAAGCGGCGCGAGCACGCCTCCTGATCTGCTACCCTTTCTCTTGTCGCTTGGCTGGAGGATGCTATGCCACAGATGACCGGTGGCCAGGCGGTCGTGGCCGCGCTGCGGGCCGAGGGGATCGATACCGTCTTCGGCATCGTGGGCACCCACAACGCGCCGCTCTTCGACGCCCTGTACGACTGCCCGGACGTGCGGCTGGTAACGCCCCGCCACGAGCAGGGCGCGGCCATGATGGCCGACGGCTACGCCCGCGCCTCGGGCCGCGTGGCGGCCTGCTTCACCGTGCCCGGCCCGGGCTTCACCAACACGCTCACCGGGCTGGGCCAGGCCTACTCCGACTCCTCCCCGCTGGTCCTGGTGGCGGCCCAGATCGATTCTCGCCGGGTGGACCGCGACCTGGAGGACTTCCACGAGCTGCGGCGCAGTCTGGAGGTGGCGTCGGCCGCCACGGGCTACGCCGCCCGAGCCAGCCGGGTGGAGGACATTCCGGCCGTGGTCCAGGCGGCGGTGCGCTCCACGCGCAGCGGGCGCCCGCGCCCCGCCTACGTGGAGGTGCCCATGGACGTGCTGGCCGCGCGCGGCGTGGCCGAGCCGCTCCCGTCCGTGGCCCTCTCGGCGCCGGCGGCCAGTCCCGAGGCGGTGCAGCGGGCGGCGACGCTGCTGCGGGAAGCCCGTCGGCCCCTGCTCTACGTCGGTGGCGGCGCGCTCAAGGCCGGCGCCAGCGCGGAGGTCCTGGAGGTGGCGCTGCGCCTGCAGGCCCCGGTGCTCTCCAGCTTGCACGGGAAGGGGGTGGTGCCAGACGACCATCCGCTGGGCCTGGGAGACGGCTGGCGCCAGCTCCCCCTGCTGTCGGAGGTGCTGCGCCAGGCGGATGTCGCCCTGGCGATTGGGGCGCGCTTCGACGGAGTCAGCGACCCCAGCCAGGGCCGCAGCCTGCCGGAGGCCCTGGTCCACCTGGATATCGATCCCCGGGTCATCGGCCGCCATCGCCCGGCCACGGTCGGGCTGGTCGGGGACGCGCGGCAGGTGCTGCGACAACTCCTGCAGGCGCTGGGGCCGGGGGAAGGCCCCGGCCGCTGCTGGTTGGATACTGCGCAAGCCCGGGCGGAGCGGCGGCGCTACCTGGAGGAGCGAGCCGGGCCGGTGCTGCACCTCCTGGACGAGCTGCGCGCGGCCCTGCCGCGGGAGACGATCGTATGCAACGACCTGAACCTGGTGAGCTACTGGGCCCAGGTGGCGCTGGAGGTGTACGAGCCGCGCACCTACCTGCACCCCGGCAGCTACGGCAGCCTGGGCTTCGCCCTCCCCGCGGCTATCGGGGCGAAGATCGCGCGCCCGGAGCGGCCCGTGGTGGCGCTGTGTGGGGACGGGGGCTTCATGTTCACCTGCCAGGAACTGGCGGTGGCGGCGCAGGAGCGGCTGGACCTGGTGGTAGTGGTGTTCAAGGACGGCGCCTACGGCGCGCTGAAGGTGCTCCAGGACCGCAAGCTCGGTGGCCGGCGCATCGGGGTGGAGCTGGGCAGTCCAGACTTCCCCGCCCTGGCCCGCGCCCTGGGCGCCCGAGGCTGGGGCCTGGACTCTCCGGGCGCGCTGGCCCCGGCCCTGCGGGAAGCGCTCGCGCTGCCGGGCCCCACCCTGCTGGAGGTGCCCCTGGCCATCGAGGGCCGGGCAGCTATCCCGCCCTGGATGGCCGAGTAAGAGGAGGGTTGGAGGTTGAAGGTTGCAGGTTGGAGAGTTCTCCAACCTGCAACCTTCAACCTCCAACCCGGAGGGCTAGTCCCACAGCCAGGTCAGCCACGAGCGGTCCCGCCAGCCAACCACGTTGGCGGTCTTGAGATACGCTTGCTCGCAGCCCTCGATCAGCAGCTTGTGCAACAGCACCACGTCCGCCTCGGGCAGGTACGAGACGGGCTGCACGCATAGCAGAACGTTCGTCCTGCCCTCCTCACGCACCTGCACCGGCCCGCCCGCCTTGTAGACGCGGTAGGAGCGGGTGGGGTGGGCCGGGCTCTGGACATCGAGGTAGCCCTGAGTGGTGAGCTGGCGGAACTCTTCTTCGGCCAGCGTTTCGGCCAGCAGGCGCTCCGCTCGTTGGCGCGCCGCCTCGGCTGACTCCCGATCGTCGCGCCTGCGCCAGGGCAGGAGCAGCGCCAGCCAGCCGAGCGCGACCAGGCCGAGCACGACAGGTGGCCAGAATGGGTACTCGATCATCTCGCCTACCAGGATCAGGATGCGCCCGGCCACCCGTGCAAGGGGCGTGCCCGATCTTGGATTGCGAATTGCGAATTGCGAATTGCGAATGTGGAGTTCCGCAATCCCGGATTCGCAATCCGCAATCCGCAATCCGACCTCCGACGCTCCCGGCACAGGGGCTGCACTGTGCGGCAGGCGAAGCTGTGTCGCTGGAGGCAGCCCTTTGCCAATGCCTATGGCGCTCTTCGCCGCTTTCGCGCTCGTGCTCGCGCTGCTCTTCGTGGTTCGGGGCGTCCTGCCCGCACTCGATCCGGGTGCCGACTGGCCTCGCTCTGCAGGGGAGGGCGAGGATTAGAGACGACTGCCCTTTGCCGTGCGGGCTCGGGGGGTGACATAATGGTGCCAGGCTTCGCCTGGCGACGCGGAACCCTTCTGGCAAGGCTCGGACCGGCATGGAACCTTTGCCCATCCCTGAACCGCCCGCGGCCACCGACCTTCGGCGGACCATTCTCATTGTCGAGGACGACGATGCAGTCAGCAGCCTGCTGGTGGCGCTGCTCGACGAGCGGGGCTACCGCACGCTGATTGCGCGGAGCGGACGCACCGCCCTCCGCCTGGCCCGCCAGATCAGGCCCCACCTGATCACCCTCGACCTGGCCCTGCCCGGCATCGACGGGCGCGCCGTGCTGGAGCAGCTCAAGTCCGACCCGGCCACGCGAGAGATCCCGGTCGTCGTCATCTCGGCCTACACCCAGATCCTGCCCGCCGGGGAGCGCAAGAAGCTGGCCTACCTGCTCGGCAAACCCTTCGACGTGACCGAGGTGCTGGAGGTCATCCAGGCAACGGTAGGCAATCCGTTCTTGTAGGGGGTGAAGGGTGTAAGGGTGAAGGGTGAAGCTTCACCCTTCACCCTTCACCCTTCACCCTTACACCCGCTGATGGAGGAAGATGCCCAAGGAGATCCAGGCCGCGGTGGCCAAGGTGTCGAAATACGCGGTGCGGGAGAGCGGAGATACCCTGGAGGTGGTGGAGCGGCCCCACGGCGGACTGTCGCTCGTGCTGGCGGACGGCCAGGGCAGCGGGCGCGCCGCCAAAGACCTCAGCAACCTGGTGGCCAAGAAGGCGATTGCCCTCCTGGCCGATGGGGTACGCGACGGCGCGGTCGCCCGCGCGGTCCACGACTTCCTCTACCACTACCGCCACGGCCAGGTGAGCGCGACGCTGAACATCGTCTCGGTCGATCTGTCCACCCAGTCGGTGGTGCTGTCGCGCAACAACCCCTGCCCGGCCCTGGTGGTGTCGGATGGCTCGGTCGCCGCGCTCGACCGTCCCTCGGAGGCCATCGGCACGCGGCGGCGCATGAAGCCCGTGGTCGACGAACTGCCGCTCACCTCGAACCTGCTGGTAGTGGTCTACACCGACGGCCTCGAGACCGCCGGCCAGCGCACCGGCCAGCGGATGGACGTGCGCGCGGCGCTGGCGGACCTGCTGCAGCGCGGCCAGGCGGACCCGGCCGCGGTGGCCAACAGCCTGCTCCAGCGGGCCGTCGAACTGGACCAGGGGCGCCCGAACGACGACATGAGCGTGATGGCCCTGGCAGTCAGGCCGTGGCCGTCGGACGATCTCACCCGCCGCATGGTGATCAGCTTCCCCGTGCCATGAAGATCGCCATCGTCGGCCCCTGCGCCTCCGGCACCAGCACCCTGGCGGCACGGCTGCGCGCGCGGGGCTACGACGCCCGCGCGCTGGCTCAGGAGCACTCCTACGTCCCCGACATGTGGCGCATGGCCCAGCCGGACGCGCTCATCTACCTCGACGCGGGCCTGGAGACGGTGCGCAAGCGCCGCCCCGTCACCTACGGAGAAGAGGTGTTGGTCGAGCAGCGCCGCCGCCTGGAGCACGCCCGCCGCCACTGCACCCTGTATGTCTCTACCGACGACCTGACGCCGGAGGAGGTGGAGGCGAGGGCGCTCCGCGTGTTGGAGGTTGGAGGTTGAAGGTTGGAGAATCCAACCTTCAACCTCCAACCTCACTCCGTTGGGACGATGAGCCGCTGGCCGACGCGGAGGATGGCGCCGGGCTCCAGGCGGTTGTAGGCTTGCAGCGCTTCGACGGTGGTGCCGGAGCGTCGGGCGATCGTGCCGAGGTTGTCGTTGGGCTCCACCGTGTAGTTTGGCTCGAGGACGGAGATGCTGACCCGTAGCGACGGCTCCGTTGGCCGAGCGGTGGGGCCGGCGGTGGGCGGCGGCGCTCCGCCCGGGCGCGTGACGAGGCTCGCTGGCGGCGTGGCTGGTAGGGTGGCCAGCGGCGGACTGGAGGTGGGCGTTCTGGCTGAGAACAGCAGCACCACGGCCAGGGCGACCGAGGCCATCAGGAAGACCCCCAACCCAACGGCGTGGCTCCGAGAGGGCCAGCGAGACCTCCGCCGCCGGGGCGCCATGGGCGCCGGCTTGGGGCGGTGCCGGCCCGACTCCGGCTCCGGCGCGGCCGAGGCCGGCGGGGTAGGCCCCTCGGGTCGACGGCCGGCGCGGCGGAAGAAGGGCTGCTCCCGCGGGGCGTCCTGGTCGCGTGTGGGCTCAGGGTCGAGGGGGTCGCGTCCGCGCGTACGGTCCTCCAGCGCTGGCGTGCGACGGGTTGTATCATCGCCACGAAAAGGTGTCAAGCGCTCCTTTCGCCACATCAGGTCAACAGAAAAGGTTGCACCCGTGGGAGGGAACATGGCACCCTTGGTTGAACCTCGTTGCCGATGACCGCCAACGGGAAGGAGAGGTCCTGGCCATGGCTATCGATGCTCAGCAAGCGCCGGCACGCCCGAGGACGACGCCGCCCTACCCGGGCATCCCCACTACCGCCGATGGCTCGACCACGGTAGTCTGGGTGGAGGCCCACATCACCGAGGCGGCCGGCGCCTACCCCATCACCTCCAGCACCAATATGGGTGGCGGCTACCAGCTCGAGGTCGCCAACGGCCAGAAGAACCTGTGGGGTACCCCCCTGGCCTTCCTGGAGCCGGAGAGCGAGCATTCGGCTGCCACGGTGTGCGAGGGCTTTGCCCTGGCGGGCGGGCGGGTGACCAACTTCACCTCCGGCCAGGGGCTGGTGCTGATGAAGGAGGTGCTCTACACCATCTCCGGCAAGCGCCTGCCTATCGTGTTCCACATCGGTGCGCGGGCGCTCACCAGCCAGAGCCTGAACGTCCACGCCGGCCACGACGACGTGATGGCCGTGGCCGACACCGGCTGGGGAGTTCTGTGGGCCCGCAACGCCCAGGAGGCCGGCGACCTGGCACTGATTGCGCGGCGCGTGGCCGAGGAAACCGAGACCCCGTTCCTGAACGTGCAGGACGGGTTCCTCACCACCCACACCATCGAGAACGTGCTGCTGCCGGAGCCCGAGCTGATGCGGCTTTTCGTCGGCGACCCGCGCCACAAGCTGCGCAGCCTGTTCGATCCAGAGCATCCTATCCAGAGC
>JACQUR010000399.1 GCA_016210245.1 Chloroflexota bacterium | reverse complement strand
TGGTGAATACCAGCCCCCAGTCCCTAGCCCCCAGCCCCTGGCCCCTGAACGCTTACGAGGAGTGCAATCATGCTCGAGCTGGCGCTCTTTCCGATCTCGGAAGTGACTTTCGGTGGCTCGACCCGGCTGGTCGGGCGGACGCTCCAGGTAGACGTGGCCGAGTTGCAGGCTCTGCTCCTGGCGGACGATCGGCTCGCGCGCGTGGACATCGACCTGGCGGTGCCGGGCACCCGCACTCGAATCGTCCACGTGCTGGACGTGGTCGAGCCGCGGATCAAGGTGGCCGGTGGCCAGGACTACTTCCCCGGCCTGGTCGGGCCGCTCTACGTGGCTGGCTCCGGGCGCACCAACGTGCTGTCCGGCCTGGCGGTGGTGGCCACGGGCGAGGTCCACGACGCCATGGAGGCGATCGTCGACATGGCCGGGCGAGCGGCCGAGTTCTCCAAGTTCGCCCGCACCCTCAACCTGGTCCTGTCGGCGACCCCAGCCGAGGGCGTCGACCGGGTGGGCTTTGCCCGAGCCCTGCTCGAAGCCCGGCTGAAGGCGGCCGTCTACCTGGCCAAGGCCAGCCTGGGCCACCTGCCGGCCGAGGTCGTCTCCCACGACTGGGTGCGGCCCGAGCCGAGCAGTGCTCTGCCGAAGATCGCCTTCATTTATTATCTGCAATCGCGCGGCTTCGGCCGCGAGCGGCTGTTCTATGGCGTCCCCTTCGCGGTGCCCTTCCCCACCCTGGTCAGCCCAACCGAGGGGCTCGACGGCGCGATCGTCTTCAACGGCCACACCTCGCCCAGCAAGAACGTCACCTACAACCACCAGAACAACGCCACGCTCAACGAGCTGCTGGCGCGCCAGGGCAGGGACCTGTGGCTGGCCGGGACGATCATCGCCAACCACAACACCGTCTTCGCCCACAAGGAGCGGACGGCGATGCTCGCGGCGCGGATGGCGAAGCACCTGCTGGGCGCGGACGGGGTGATTATCTCCAAGGATGGCGGCGGCCAGGGCGAAGTGGATGTGATGCTCTGCTGCGACCGCTGCGAGGAGATGGGCCTGTCGACGGTGCTGCTGACCACGGAGGAGGGCGGCACGGGGGGCTCGTTCCCACTCGTCCACGTCTCGCCCCGCGCCAACGCCATCGTCTCCACCGGCACCATCTCGGAACTGGTTACCCTGGACCTGCCGATGGAGCGGGCCATCGGCGGGGACCGCCTCTCCGATGGGCAGGACGCCGTGGGGCGCCTGGAGGTGCCGTTCACCGCCCTGTGCGGCGCCGCCGACATCCAGGGCGGCATCAACATCGGCACGGCGGTCTACTGACAGGACGCGGGGACGCGGGGACGCGGGGACGCGGAAATCGACAGTCGACTGTCGACTGTCGACTGGAGAGAGCGATGCGCTTGGAGATGGCCTCCTTTGCAGTCAGAGACGTCCGGTTCTCGAGCCGGACCAGGTTCGAGGCCGGGGTGCTGCACGTGGACCGGGATGAGCTGCGCCAGGTCATCCTGGAGGGCGGAGCGTTCAGCGACGTGGGGGTGGACATCGTCCGTCCGGGCGAGGCCGTGCGCCTCATCCACGTGATGGACGCGGTCGAGCCCCGCTACAAGCCCGAGCCGGGCAGCTCCTTTCCTGGCTTCGTCGGGCCGCAGAAGACCGTTGGCGAGGGGCGCACCCACCGGCTGGCCGGGATGGCCGTGCTGTCGGTCGGCGAGCCGGTTGCGGGCGAGCCTACCTACTGGCGGGAGGCGCTGGTCGACATGGCCGGCCCCGGCGCCCAGGCCAGCCCCTTCGGCTCCACGGCCAACCTGGTGCTCGACTTCAAGCCCCGTGCCGAGGACCTCGACCCCACCCACCCGCAGGCGACCATGGAGAACATCCAGCTCGGGTCGCTCCTGGCCCAGCGGTACAACCGCGACGTGCGCGTGGGGCAGTTGAAGGCCGCGGCCTACCTGGCCGGGGCGACGGCGGGCCTGGAGCCAGACAGCCTGCGGGTGTACGAGCAGGCGCCGCCAGGAGTCCCCCTGCCGAAGATCGTGTACTTCTTCCAACTGAACAACAACGGGGTCACGATCTATGGGGAGGACCCGGCGGGCATCCTGCCCAGCCTGATCCACCCGAACGAGGTGCTCGACGGCGCGCTGATCAACACGCGCAGCAACACCCACGCCTCATATCGCCACTCCACGTTCTTCAACCAGAACCACGGCGTCATCACCGAGCTGTGTACGCGCCATGGCGTCGACCTGGACTTCGTGGGCGTGATCGTCTATCCCGCCCCGTCGAAGGACCTGGACAGGAAGGAGCGGATGGCGGAGTACGCGGTGAAGCTGGCGCGCATGCTGGGGGCGCAGGGGGCGTGCTCCAGCTACAATGGCGGCGGCCATTCGGCAGTGGAGTTCATGCTCATCTGCCAGAAGTGCGAGCGGGCGGGCATCCGGACGGTGCAGGTCATGCCGGAGAGCTACGGCACGCCCGATGATCCGGGGTTCGTCTACTTCGTACCCGAGGCGGTGGGCATCGTCAGCACCGGGCGCAGCACGCAGCCGATCGAGCTGCCCGCGCTGCCCCGCGTGCTCGGCGGCACGAAGTTCTTCGACCTGCCCGCCCAGCCCACCGACCCCTTGAGCCTCTCGTACCGGTACTTCCTGGGCTCGTGCAGCGGCACAGGGTATGGAACGTTCGCTGGAAGGCAGTATTAGTGCTGAGTGCTGAGTCCTGAGTGCTGAGTCCTGAGTGCTGAGTAC
>JACQUR010000393.1 GCA_016210245.1 Chloroflexota bacterium | reverse complement strand
TCTCTGCCCGCCCGTCGGCGCCACCGGGCCACGGGCGGGCAGAGACGCCCGCCCCACCGCCAGGGGCTCGCCCCTTCCGTCCAGCGCCGTGGGGGTGGCACAGGCGGCCCGCCTGTGCCACCGCGACTATCCGAGCCGCGACCGTAAGGGAGCGGAGTTCTCAGGGCGGCGACCATCCGGCGGGTAGTAGCGAACCTCTACGCCGTCACCATGCGCGCCTCGGCCAACTCCCGCAGGGCGGCCAGCACGGACGCACTCTCGGCCACGAGGCCGAAGTAGCGGTCCAGGGTGCGCAGCGCGGCGTCGTGGGCGGCCTGGTCGTACGTGCCGCTGCAGTCGGACAGGGTGATGGTGTGGTAGTCCAGCATGTAGCCATCGCGCACCGTCGACTCCACGCACACGTCGGTAGCTACTCCGCCAATGAGCAACACCTTCACGCCCAGGCTGCGCAGGGTGAGGTCCAGGTCGGTCCCGATGAAGGCGCTGTAGCGGTGCTTGGTGACCACGCGGTCGCCCTCGGCCGGGGTGAAGCCGTAGAACTCGGTGCCCCAGGTGCCCTCGCGGCACACCGGCGGCGCCCCCTCGCGGCGGCGGAGCACCCACGAGGGCGCGTCGGTCCATGGCCCGTGGGTGGTGCGGATGCGGACGACCGAGACCCCGAGCGGTCGCACCTGTTCCACGAACGCCTCCAGGCGGGCGGCCGCCGCCTGGGCCATGGACATGTCCTCGCCCCGGCGGCCAGAGGCACCCTCCTCGTGGCAGAAGTCGTTCTGCACGTCGACCACGATCACGGCCGCGGGGCCGGCCGACAGCCACTGCGCAAGCTTGCCGTTCATCTCTCTCCCCTCCTCCAATCATCTGGTTCCCGGCCGCTCCCATGCTGGCGCCACGACGCCTCCGGCATCGGCGGCCGTGGGCGTCCGTGGCGCATCATACTGCGCGCGAGTCCACCGCACAAACCCTCCACCCTGGCCCAACCGGATCCAAGGTGGTATGATTTCGGCAGAAAATCAGGAATTCAGTCAGAGTGAGGCGGCGGTGGGCACTATCACGGTCCAGGTGCGACGCAGGGGCACGATTACCCTGCCGCGCGAAGTGCGGCGCAGGTATCAGGTGGAGGAAGGAGACGTGTTTACGCTGGTGGACCTGGAAGACGGATCCTTCCTGCTCAGGCCCCAGGTTTCCCAGCTCGCTCGGCTAGCCGACCAGGCGGCCAGGACCCTTGCCGAGGAGGGGGTGAGCCTCGATGAGCTCCTCGAAGCGCTGGAGCAGGAGCGAGAGGCGTACTACCGAGAGCACTTTGGCAAAGCCTGACCTCTTCCTGGATAACAGCGCGCTCTTCGCGGGTGTGTTCTCCTCGGAGGGCGCAGCGCGCGCGCTCCTCCTCCTGGGCGAGGCGGCGCTCATAAGGCTCACGGTTTGCGAGCAGGTAGTCGTCGAAACCGAGCAGGCGCTCGCTCGCAAAGCCACGCAAGTCCTTCCCTACTATCGGGAGGCGTTGCGCCGTTCAAGGGTGCGCATCGTGCGCGACCCTTCGCCAGCGGATGTCGCTGCTCACGCCACCATCATCGCCCACCAGGCGGACGTGCCCATCGTTGTGGCAGCCATGCAGGCCGGCGTCGACTACCTGGTAACGCTCAACCGCCGCCATTTCCTGGACGATCCGGGCGTCGCAGCGCGCTCGGGACTACGCATCGGCACACCGGGCGACGCCCTGGCCTGGGTTCGCCAGCAGTTGCCGCCGGAGCCAGCGTGAGGCGCTACCGCCCCTCCCTCTGGCGTTGGCGACTCCGTTAGGCCTACGCAGGCACCAGTTGGTAGCCCAGTGCCCCGGCGGCGCGTCGCAGGTCCGTGTCCCAGCAGGCGAAGGGTACCTGGCCAACTCCTGCATCGCCTCAGTGCCGTCCTCCTGCACGAGCAGCCTGGCCAGTGCGCTCGTGTCGGCGTGGACGATCACCGCCGCTGCTCGGCGACGTAGTCGGCGGAGGTCTTGTCGCCGGGGAGCATCCTGACAGATGCTGGCAGGCGCCGCGCTTGACAACGCCTGGCGCTGTCTCTAGTATTGCCTCATCGCACAATCCCATGCCGGTGGGGCAGTCCGTGTTCAGGAGGAGCCGTCGCTTGCGCGTGCTTCTCGCCCCGGCGGACGCGACTTCTGGCGCCAGGTTGGCTGTCACCACGAAACGCACACCGTTTCGTAGAGGCGTCGTGCGCTCCGCATCGTCCGTCTCAGCGAGCGACCTCGCGGATCTCTGCGGCCGGGCAGCCGATCCCGCTGAGTTGCTATCGCCCCACCCGGCCCGGCGGCACGCGTGCGCTCGACGCTCCTTGCAGCCTCCCCCGAGCGACTCCGACTCTGGAGCTGCTCCGAGGCAGGATGGTTCCTCTATCAAGTCCTCGGAGAATCCTGATCCACCAGGCCCGTAGTTCAGGACGTCTGGACGCGGCGGACCAGCGGACGGGTGCGCCACCGTCTACTCGGGCGATTCAGGCGCCGGCGGCGCCGCCCGGCGTCGAGAATTGGGAGGAGCGTATGTACTGCTCGAAGTGTGGCACCCAGGCGGACGATTCGGCGCAACGCTGCAGCAAGTGTGGCAACGAGTTGCGCCCGAGCGCGGCGGCCTACCCCGCCCCCAGCCAGCCGCAGGTCATCGTGGTCCGGTCCGGCAAGAGCGCCGGGCTGGCGGCAGTGCTCTCGTTTCTGTGGTGCGGGCTGGGCCAGATCTACAACGGCCAGATCGGGAAGGGCGTGGTGATGGGCGTGCTCTACCTCATCTCGGCCATTCTCATCTTCCTGGTGATCGGGATCATCACTACTCCTATCCTGTGGACCTGGGGCATGGTCGACGCCTATCGCACCGCCGAACGAATCAACCG
>JACQUR010000400.1 GCA_016210245.1 Chloroflexota bacterium | reverse complement strand
TCGGAAAGGAGGTGTGGGGGCTTCCCCATAGGAGTGGGCAGATACTGGTGTAGCCGCTCGTGGGGTGGCCGTTGCGCCCTCCGGAGGGGCGGGCCCGCGCCTCGAACCACCCCTGCCCGCCTCCCCTCGTAGGGGCAGACCCCCGTGTCTGCCCGCCGCCCCGAGGGCGGCCAAAGCCCCGCCACCCGGAAGGTCGTTCCTGCCCCCGCAACTCCGCCCCGCTTCGCCGCGCTCGGCGCGGCGGGCAGACAGGGGCATCTGCGCCTACGACGGCGGGCAAGCGTGGTGCGAGGCGCGGGCCCGCGCCCTCCGGAGGGTGCACCGGCCACCGCACGAGCGGCCACACCAGTATCTGCCCACTCCCATGGGGAAGCCCCCACACCTCCTTTCCGAGACCAGCACGCCGCGCGCAAGACTCTGAGGGACACCCTCCTAGCTCTAGCTCCTTGCCGGCCGGGTTCCAACCCGGTAGACTCGGAGGCCACAAGGAGGCGCTATGCGCAGGATGTTTGATGTGGGCGGTCGGCTGGACGCGGGGCCGATCGACAAGGGGCAGCACCAGCTTGCGGATTGGGAGCTGCGGGCCGACGCGGTGAACCAGGCCCTCAGGGCGGTGGGGGTCAAGAGCACCGACGAGATGCGGCGAGCGTCGGAGGACATGGACCCGGAGCTGTACTGGCAGATCGGTTACTACGAGCGCTGGATCGTCGCGGTCGAGGCGCTTGTGATCGAGAAGGGTATTCTGACCCAGGAAGAGATCGACCGGAAGGTAGCCGAGCTTGGGTAGCGGCACGGCATGCCGTGCCGCTACCCGCTGGCAGACGGGTCAGTACTGCGAGAGCGTCCCTTCGCGGCGGGCGCGGTTGAAGCCGGCGTGGAAGGCCCAGAGCCCTAGCGGCACCGTGGCCAGGCCGAAGGCCGCAAGGATGGCGAGCTCTGTGCTCACCTCACCCAGACCCGCGCCGTTGATCAGGGTGCGGCGGAGGGCCTGGAGCCCGTAGGTGGTGGGCAGGGCATAGCCAACGACCCGCAGCCACTCCGGCAGCACCTCCAGCGGGTAGTACACCCCGCTCAACAGCCCGGTCAGCACCCCCCAGGTGAAGGCGATGGGATCGCCCTGCTTGGCCACCAGCACCACTCCGGCCGAGATCAGCCCCAGCCCGGACACGCTGACGATAGTCAGCAGGAAGGCCACCAGCACCGCGGGCAGGTTGGGCGAGAACGGCACGGCGAAGACCAGCGCAAGCATGGTGAAGGTGACCACCGTCAGCAGCGTGGGCCACAGGAACTCGTAGAACGTGGAGTAGATCACCAGCCGGGTCAGCCCCACCCGGGCCATGAGCCACTGCTCCAGCACGCCCAGGAACTGCTCGCTGTTGATCGAGCCCGAGAAGGAGCGCAGCGCCAGGCCGACGAAGCTGCTGAAAGTGGTCCCGACGATGATGAACGCCGCGGCGTTGTTGCCATACTCCGCCAGCAGGCGGGTATCGCCGGCCTCGATCAGCCGCGAGAGGTAGACAAAGGAGATCACCCCGACCAGCATGTTGACCACGTTCAGCGCGAAGGCCAGGCGGTAGCTGGTCTGGTGGAAGAAGGCGCGCTTCAGGAAGGCGAGCACCAGGTACATAGCTGTCGCTTTGAAGGGTGAAGGGTGAAGGGTGAAACTTCACCCTTCACCCTTCACCCTTCTCGAACCTCCAACCAGATAGTGGAACACCTCCGCCAGGCCGGGGCGGACCACGCGGAGCTCGCTGATGGGCAGGGCGTGGCGGCTGACCAGCCCGACCACCGCGCTGATGGCGCGCTCCGGCGCCTGGGCGCGCACCAGCAGCCGCCCGTCCTGGCGCTCCACCGCCTCCACGCCGGGCAGCGCCGCCAGGTCGGCCAGGAAGGCGGGCGGCGGCTCCGGCCCTTCGCCCGGGCCCAGCTCAATGGCGATCTCGCGGGGCGCGATCAGCCCCCGCAGCCCGGTCGGGGTGTCCTCGTGGATGATGCGCCCGCTCTGCATCAGCCCCACCCGGTCGGCCAGAGCGCCCACCTCCTCCAGGTTGTGGCTGACCAGCAGGACGGTCTTGCCCCGCTCGCGCAGCTCGCGCAGGATGGCGCGTATGCGCAGGGCCGAGTCCGGGTCCACGCCCGTGGTTGGCTCGTCGCACATGTAGATCAGGCGGTCCAGCATTAGCGCGCGGGCCAGGTTCAGCCGCTTCTTCATCCCGCCGGAGCACTCGCCAAAGCGTAGCCGGCGGTCATCCCACAGCCCGGTCCGCTCCAGCGCCGCCTGCACCCGTGTCCCGGCCTCGACCGCCCCCAGGCCGTGGATGGCGGCGAAGAACTCCAGGTTCTGCTGGACGGTCAACCGCCAGTAGAAAGAGCGCTCGCCGCCGAAGTTCAGGGCGATGGCCTGGCGCACCTCCCGCTCCTCCCGGCGGAGGTCGTGCCCGTTGACCAGGGCGGTGCCCTCGGTGGGCGTGACCAGGGTGCACAGCAGCGCCACCAGGGTCGACTTGCCGGCTCCGTTGGGGCCGATCAGCCCGTAGATGATCCCTCGGTCCACTGCCAGGTCCACGTGGTCCACCGCCACCTTGGGCGGCTGGACGCGGCTGAAGACCCGCGTGAGCCCGAAGGTTTGAATCATTGGCCGGCCGTTAGCGCTCGCGCTCATGCTATCCTGAGCCAAGTCGACAGTCGACAGTTCACGGTCACTCGTCCCCTGTCGACTGTGAACTGTCGACTGTCGACTGTCAACTTGATTCAGGATAGCAACTTCCCAGGCAAGGAAGCATGGAGATCGCCGGACCCGCCTCCGGGCGGATGCTGCCCACGCTGGTTCTCAGAGGGCCCCAGGGAGAAGAGGTGCCGCTGTGGCGCTACCGCGCCCGCTGCCCGCTGGTGATCCTGGTCCATCGCGGGCCAACCGACCTGCCGTGGGTACGAACCTTCGCCGCCCGCTACGCCGACTTCCATGAGGCTCAGGCGGAGGTGCTGGCCGTGGGCCCCGAGCCGCTGCTCGGCCTACCCTTCCCCACGCTCCTGGACCACGGAGGGCGGCTGGCCGCCGCGCTCGCCCTCCAGCCGCCGGCCATCATGGTGGCCGATCGGCCGGGGGAGGTGTGGGCTGCCTGGGGCGACGCTACCCTGGAGAGCCTGCCGGATCCGGACGAGGTACGCTCCTGGCTGGAGTACGCCATGTCCGAGTGCCGCGAGTGCTTCTGCTGTGAGCTGGTGTGGCCGGCGGAGCTGATGGGGCGGTAGCGATGCGCCGGGCTAGATTCAGGCATGCGAGGCTTGGCGAGGGGAGTGCACGTCTCACGAATCCAGGCACAGGTCACGATGCGCGTGGTCCGCAGGCCACTCCACGCACGTTTGGGCACAAGAACGCCGTTGAGCCGATCGATGCGGGAGTGCCACGATCACCGTCCAGAAGATCCGCGGACAAGCGAGCGTGCTGACAACCGGAACGTATGTCCAACAGTTCGCCCGGGACGCGCTGGGCACCCACAGGGCTTGGCCGCCCGCTTGCCGGGTCGAGGTGGCAGCCGCAGGCTGGGTGGTGAGTGAGCCACCAGGGAGTTCGTCCCCAGTTGCCATCTCAGTCCTCGAAGACTGGGGGAGCGCCAGTATCACTGATGTTTCTTGCGAAGGTACTGCTCCTTCAAGCGCTTAAGCCTCATGTGGTGCGACTCGATCTCGGTTGGGGTCGGAGGCTCCTTCGTGAGATCGTCATGGGGAAAGTTCGCGCAGAAGGCGTAGGTCTGGAACAGACGCCCCTCATCCTTGAGATCCAACCCGCAGTCATGGACGAGTTTCTTTAGGACGTTCCACGAGGCACCCTCGTACTTCTTTGGCAACACCCCGTGGCGCTGCAGATACAACTCCTTAACGAAGCGCTCCAGGAACTTCCTAAGGATCGCGCCTGCCTGCCGTCGGCGCTCGCTATCCCCCCGCAGGTAGAACCCGATGTCCATCAACCATCGGTCGAGGATCGCCTCGGTCTCGACGATTTGGGGTCCATCCCTCGTGTACTGTGCAACCTCCAGGAGGTAGGGTCCCACATGACGGAAGAGGATTCCAACCGACATGGCCAGGGCCTGCATATGTGTCAGCAGTACGACTTGCTTCCCCCCCTCGACGAGGCGGCGCAGGTACCCGTCCGTGAAGTGCTCGATGTGCTGCTGGTCCATTGACTGGACCGGATCGTCGATGACGACGAAATCAAATGGATTGTCGGGTGCTTGCGTCGTCAGGCCGTGGAAGCTCAACCCGAGGCAGTTGAGTTGCGCCTCGCTGAAGATGGAGCTGACATTCACTTCTACCCCAAAGACCTCACCGAGCAGGCTGATCTGCGTGGCCGAGGCGCCCATTTTCTTGAACTTGACGTCGGACGCTGGATTGAGAATCGAGTACCACTCACCTAGCTCGGCGCTCCTCGCATCGAGGACCTCTGTTCTCTTCCTCCGTCCGAACGCTTGAACCAGCCGCACCGTTTCTTCGACTTGTCGCTCGACCGAGCGATATCGCGCTACCAGATCAAAGGCCTCCGCTCGCTGCAGAATCACGGACAGCGCCTCGAGCTGTGCTACCTCTGACGAGGTGGCCACTCTCCCTCGTACCGAATCCCGTAAGCGAGCGTAGGTCTTCATCAGCGCCTCGCGCGCTGCCTTGATTCGAGACAGATGCTGTTGGACCGTGACGAGATCCACTGCAAGCAGGGCGAGGTCTTTGAAAGGCTCTCCCGTTACCAGAGCCTTCGACCCAAGCGAACCCAGCCTTGCATCCAGACCCTGTACACTTTCGCCAAAATCACGGAAAGCGTCGTCCACTGCCGCGACCGCGCGGTCGCATACCGTTAGCAACTCCTTGCCAGTACTCTCGCCCAGAATGGTGGTGAGCCGCTCGCGGTCGTCCTGCCCAAGCAGGGGAGGCCGCAGCAGAAGAGCGGTCTGGCTGGCGCTCCGAACTGACAGAATTGCTTGGGAGAAGTAATGGCCGATGTCGAGGCGGACAATGATCTTAGTGCTCCGCCTACGGATCGTCTCTACATGGTCAGGGCTAAGCTGCTGGCCACAGACAGGACAGACGGCGGACTTGGGGTCGATCACGGCGAGGCTACGCTTGGCCAGCTCGACAAGTTCGCCGTCCTGCTCAGCGGCGACCGACGTGAGTTCCCGTGCAAGTTCATGGCGTCGATTGGCGCTATCTTCTGCTAGTGCCCGAAGTTGGCGTGCCGTCGAGTCAAAGGCAGCATTCACATCGTGATCGATGCCAAGCTTGGTCGCGTCGAAAGCCCTCGCGACAAGCCGCTGGACCTCCGACGCGATGGCCGCAGGCAAGTCCTCGTTTGAAGGGGGAGGCCCCCCGTACAAGCTCTCGAAGGTAGACGCCACGGCCCTGCGGATCTCCTCGGCAGTAACATCTTCCTTGCGTAGCACCTGCACGAGTGGACCAAGGGCTGGATGCGAGGCTGCCCGTTGGATCGCCTCCGACACCAAGGCTGTCGCATCGACGACGTCAGACGGCTTCGTCTTGAACGCACGGCTAGCATTCTGAAGAGCGTTCTGGAACCTGGTGAAAGCGCCCATACCGAGCTGCGCGCTAACGAGACTAAAGCGGTCAGCCGGTTTGGCGAAGATAAAATCCCTGATCGCGTGTTGGAGGATCAGCGCATACTGCGGCTCCGATGGTATTCCAAGAGCTTCGAGGTTCTCTGCTTGGGAACCGTCGACGAACAGTTTACCCATCCCCTCGTCCGGGGTTACAACACGCCTCACCTCGACTGTCCGACTGCCGTCGGACAGCACCAGCGAAACGTAGGCATCGCGATCGATCGGATACAGCCGATTGCGGAGGGAGTTGTCGAACTCGCGCCTCTGTATGGCCGCCTCGCCACGCGCTCGGCGACTCGTGGACCCGTAGATAGCCCATTCGATGGCCTCACACACCGAGGACTTTCCGTGGCCGTTTGGCGCGTAGAGGATGACAAGCGTGTCGGCGAGACTGATGGAAGTTGGGGCATTGAATCCGCGGAAGCCTGCTACCTCGATGGCCGTGAGCCGATAACCCACTGTCAACAACCCTCACGCGTGGCTCAGTCGGTTCTCTTGCGCCTGAAGGATGCGTCGAGATACTGCTCGATGCTTACCTGCGAGGGGGATGCGATGTACGCATCGAGGAGGCTGCGGTGGAATCCCTCGGGCAGCGCCGCCCGGAGCTCGTTCAGGATAGAATCGGGTTGTGAAACGACTTGCCGCCCTATGATCTCAAGCATCTCTTCCACTATAGGCCTCAGCGGCAGTGGTTCGAGCAACTATTGTACCTCGCGGCTACCGAAAAGTACGCTCATGTTGAAGGCCTTGCCGTAGCGCCCACAGGTAAAAGCGAAGCACGACGTTGACGTGGGGCGGGTGCAACTGGATCGGTGTGGTGTGGCACGACCGGGTGTGGCGAAAGCGCCGCGAGGCTCCAGGCGGAGGGAACAGCCGCCGGACTGCCGCCCGCGCCGTGGGGGGCCAAACCGGCACGCCACCTACCAAGCCAAGATGTGTGATGATGCCCCGACTGCATTGTCCCCCAACGGCGACTTGCGCTGGCAGGCGCACTGTGGCAGGACGTGAGCTACAACCCCGTATTGCCACCCCCACACGTGGCAGAATTGTCTGGCAAGAGGTTTGGAGGCGTTTCCAATGAACCGTTGGCGTAGTACTCGCGACTTCAGAGGCGCTGCCGAGATGGGTGAGCGCGCCGAGGCCGTCTTCGTGAGGACTGCCGAAGCGGGTGGCTGGCAGGTTGTGCAGGCGCCAGAGGAGGCCAATAGGGACGAGCACTGGGACTGGCGAGTAGCGAGGGGACGATTCGCCTACAGAGTTGACGTGAAGGCCATGAAGAAGATCTGCGCGACCGATGCCAACGCACAAGACACGTGGCACTGGGTCGAACTACACGGAAAGCGGACAGATGACCCAGGTTGGCTGTACGGCGGCAAGGCGGATCTGATCGCGTTCGAAACCAGAAACTCGTTCGTGCTGGTCCAGCGTCAGCGGCTCGTTGAACTGGTTGAGCAGCTAACCGATTTCGGGGCCGCAGCCGCGTCCTGCGACGGCGCCCAGTACAAGGTGTACACTCGGCCAGGACAGGTCGACCAGCTGACGCTAGTGGAGACAGAGAAGCTTCGATGCATTTGTTGGGGTGAATGGCTGAAGTTATAACCCAAGAAGCGCAGGGATGTCCAAGCTGAGGCAGGGCGCGTGGGGCTGACATAGCCGGCTCACTCCATACGCCCGAGCGTCCGCAACTCCGCCAGCGCCTCCGCCACCTCGCGCCCCTTCGCTTCGATCAGGTCCAGCAGTTCCTCCGGCGTGCGCGTGTCCTCCTCGGTCCTGGCGTTCGGGTTTACCGCCTTGAGGTCGTAGTTCTTCGCCTCGATCTCCCGGCGCGTCACCGTCCAGCTTCGCTCGCTGTCGGCGCGGGCGGAGAGCAGGCGGAAGAAGTCCTCGAACCGGTCCAGCGTGAAAGGGTTCTTCTTGCCCACCTTCGCGTCTGACAGGTCGTAGTACCACACCCGCTCTGTCGGCTGGCCTCTGGTGAAGAACAGCAGGTTGGTCTTGACGCCCGCGCCGGCGGCGCTGAAGACGCCGGCGGGCAGACTGAGCACACACCACAGGTCGCATTCGTCCAGCAGCTTCCGCTTCGTCTGCACGAAGGCCGTCTCGTTGGTGCGGAACAGCACTCCCTCATCGAGCACGATCCCGCAGCGCCCGCCAGGTTTCAGGCTGCCGATGACGTACTGGAGGAACAGCACCTGGGTGGCGCTGGTCTTGTACGCGAAGTAGGTCTGGGCTCCCTTGCCCTCCTTGCCGCCGAAGGGCGGGTTGGTGAGCACCACGTCGAACAGGCTCGGCGCATCCTGGAAGAGCCCGCCGTAGGTCTCGCTGCCGGTCAGCGTATTGCCGTGCCAGAGGCGCGGCTCGTCGATCCCGTGCAGGACCAGGTTAGCCAGGGCGATAGGGTAGACCAGGTTCTCCTTCTCCCGCCCGTAGAAGGTCCGCTGACCGAGCGTGCCGAACTGGTCGGCGATCGCGTCCTCCCCCAGGCGATCCCGCATGTACTCGAAGGACTGGGCCAGGAAGCCGCCCGTGCCGCAGCACGGGTCGTACACCGTCTCCCCTACCTGGGGAGCGACCACCCTGACCATCGCCCGGATGATCTCGCGCGGGGTGAAGAACTGGCCGCCGTACACTTGAAGGCGTAGGGGTCCATCCTCGGCCGGCCGCTGGCCCGGCACCACTCCGCGTACCGGTTGTTCAGCGCGATCGCCACGTCGTCGACGTGGCGGTCGCGGGCGCAGAAGATAATCGTCTTCTGCTCGGGTCCGCCGTCTCCAGCAAGCGCTCGAAGAGGTGGCCGTTGCTGCTGAACACGAACGGCACGTTCAGTCGCTTCGAGACCGCGTAGAGCTTCGCCTGCTCCAGGCCGTGGGCAGGCGGGAGCTTCTCCGCCTTTGCCTCGATTAGCGCCACCGCCACGGGCTGGGTATCCGGGTTCACCTTCACCCGCAGCACGTAGTCCACGCGCCCCTTCGCCTGCTTGCGCGGCTTGCCATCGATAATGACGATGGCGCCCGCGGTCTCCTCGCGCCGGATCAGGTCTTCCGTCCAGCCCCGCGCGTGGAGCGCCGGGTCGATGAGCTTCGCGCGTGTGTCAGCCTCGCTCAGTACGCCCACCGTACGCATCGCTCGCCCCTCGCGCATTGCTGGGCTGTTCGCACCGCCACCCGAGCCGCATTGTAGGCACCGCCGCGCGCCTCAGCAATACCTGCGTTGGCCGGGGGCTTCGTCCTTAAGAGGGAACGACTGCTCGCCGGGGCTGGGGTTGCCGCCCTGAAGGGCGGGCCTAACGCCCAGGCCCGCCCTTCAGGGCGGCAACTTCCCCCTTAAGGACGAGATCCGTTGGCCGGGGGCTGGCTGCAATGGCCTGTTACGCGTCCTCTCCCGCGCGAAGGCGCTCGATTCGCCGCAACTGCGCTTCCAGGTACAGGGAAACTGGGACGATCTCTGGGCAGTCCACTCGGCGGAACTGGCCCGAGGCCTCCAGACGGACAAGCAAGCGACGATACTCGGCGTCGAGCGCCTCGATGGTGTAGTCGTCGGGCCGCTCTGCCAGCGAGCGGGTGAAAGTGTCGACGGCGGCCACGAAGTCGCCGAATGGTTCCAGCATGAACCCGTAGGCGTACCCGGGATTGTTGGCGATCTCACGCACGTCTTGCTCGGTCCAGGGACGACCCCTCCCAGGTTGGCTGTCGGCCTCCAACCAGCCTTCCAGGGTGGCCGTAATCGCCTCGCGGTCGACCGCGGTATCCGGGTCGGGGAGGCTATAGAAGGCCAGCACCGCCCACGAGGGATCGGATAGCACGGCCGCTACCCTTGCGCTCAGTCTGACGCTTGCTCATCAGTTGCCCTCCCCAGGAACGGCCAGGACTCGCCCAGGTCAGCGGATGCTCGCGTCTGGCGCCTTCACCCCCAGGTGAAGGCGCCAGACGCGAGCATCCGCTGATTCAGGACTCCGCAAGTCCATTGACTCTACCACGAGAGCACTGCGGGGTGGAGGAAAGGATGCGGCGGATGGGCACAACGCCTTGTGCCCATCCGCCGCATCCTTTCCTCCACTGGCCGCGGGTTCCACTGTGGGGCTATGATCGAGCTAACGAGACAGAAGCGGAGTCTGAGGTTCGGAGCCATGGCGGACGAGCAAGCCGCGCTCAGGGCCGAGGCGCTGGCCTACCTCGAGGCCCACCACACCGTGACCCTGGCCACGGTGGGGGAGGAGGGCCCCTGGGCGGCCGGGCTGTTCTATGCCAGCGAGGGCTTCACCCTGTACTTCCTGTCCGACCCCAGGACCCGCCACGGCCGCAACCTGGAGGCCAATCCACGGGTGGCGGCCACCATCCACGAGGACTACCGCGACTGGCGCCAGATCAAGGGCGTGCAGATGGAGGGCACCTGCCAGCGGGTGGAGGGCAAGCTGGACCAGGCGAAGGCGGTTGCCGTGTACCTCAAGAAGTACCCCTTCGTGCGCGACTTCCTGTTCAAGCCCCAATCCCTCTCGGCCGGCATGGCCTCGCGCGTGCTCTCCACCGTCTGGTATCGCGTCACCCCCACGCGGGTGCTGTTCATCGATAACTCGAAGGGCTTCGGCAACCGCCGGGAGGTGGAACTGGGGTGAGAGGAGAAGTTGTCAGCCATCAGTCGTCAGCCATCAGCGTCTGGCCGCTGGCTGCTACCTGACCACTGCTCCGTGACTCGTGAACTGTGGGGGGTATCCGAGCCGCGACCGTGAGGGAGCGC
>JACQUR010000407.1 GCA_016210245.1 Chloroflexota bacterium | reverse complement strand
GCTCCAGGAAAGGGGACCAGGACATGGATGGGTTACTCCAATCAGACCCCGCCGGTCGTAGCTCCAGAAAGCTCGACTGTCGGGCGTGTGGATCACCCGCATATCTAACAGAACTGGTTACCGTCGGGACAGCGCTGGACACCGAGGGAGCGGCTCCCGCAGGCCGCGGGCACTCGTGGACCGTGTCGGTTCTGGGCACCCGCGTGGGCAGCGCCGGTGGCGTCGCGGCGTGGCGACCTCGCCAGACGGCCCGGCGGCAGGCGGGGGAGCAGAACTGTTGGCGCCCGGTCCGAAGAAACCCCGCGCCGCAGCGGGGGCAGGCCAGCGTCACGCCATCGTTACGGGACGGGGGGTCAGCCACGGCGGGCCTCCGGCGGCGGGCTCAGCGGCAGGACGCCCCGGCCGTCGGTGGCCTGGGCCAGGCGGACGCTCTCGCCCTGGGTGACGCAGACGTGGGCGTGGTGCAGCAGCCGATCGACCGTGGCGCTGGCCAGGGTCTTGGGCATCAGTTCGTCGAAGCCGGCTGGGTGGAGGTTCGAACTGACCGCAACGTCTCCAGCTTCCGCTGGGCCACATCGGCCCGGATCCGCCCGTGGCTCTGCTCCACCCACTCCTCGACTTGCTCCCGGTACGGGTCGATCACCTGCGCCCGCCGCACCGGCGCTGCTGAGCTGCCCGGCTTGCCGCGCGGCGACTCGGCGCGCCACAGTGTGGGTGTCGCAGCCGGCCAGGTCGGCCGCGGCACGGTAGCTCTCCGCCAGATCGTAGGCTGCCAGGAGGTCCATGATCCCCTCGTTCGTTTTCACCAGCTCCCTCCTCGGCCCGTTGAGGCTTGCACCTCCACGATGCCCTGAGGCGGGGCTGCTCGCCAACTCACGCTGGCGGGGGGCGGCTACGGTGGGGAGTTCTCGTGGCCGCCGGTGTGGACTTTTCTGGCCGCCCATGGGGAGTTTCTCATGACCGCCGACACCTGGCGTCCAGACGCACCCGAGGTGCGCTCCGCCAGCCGCCGCTTTTCAGCGAGTCGGCATAGCCCCGTGGCAAGCTTTTGCGCGCAGGCCCCCGTCGCGGGTATAATCAAAGCAGTCTTGCGGGGTGTAGCGCAGCCTGGTTAGCGCGCGTCGTTCGGGACGACGAGGTCCCCAGTTCAAATCTGGGCACCCCGACCTGTAGTAGTGAACCCCCGAGTGGTAGAATCGAACCACTCGGGGGTTCGTTTTTTGGCCAGGCTAGAACTCAGGGCCGAGACTGTTCGCCTGGAGCGGCCCACCGCGTGCAGACCCACCGGGTAAGACTGATGCTCTACCGCAGCATGGAAGCGGGGGCGGACGGATTGCCGGCGACGGGGGCAAGTGCGCGGATGCTTGGAGCGCGTCCGGGCGTGGATATCCCTGTCGATGGCGGCATGGTGCGACCGGGCACCGGCGGAATGTCAGTGAGCCCCGATAGCCACCTCAATCTGCCGCGGCATCGATTGCCGCCCTCGTTGGGTGGGACTGGAAAGGATCCCGTCTGGCGGATCAGGGCAAACGATCTCGGTCCGGATCTGGTACACAGACCCGATCCGAGGAACTCAGCCGGGCATGGATTCATTGAGCCGGCTCGTCCGATGACCCTTGAGGAGTACCAAAGCGCGCTTGTTGCGACGAGAGGAATGTGGACGCCCATTTCACCCTAGATTGGTGGGACTGTGAATGAGTGCGAGAGAGCGACTGGAGGCAGCGCTGCGGGCCGAGTGCCCAACCCTACAACTGAGAGAAGTCGTTCGGCAACTCCTCAGCGAGGGTTGGGAGCGGGATGCCCTCATAACTGAACTAGAGGACTGGCGGCCTCGACTGCGAGAGGCGGGGCGGGAAGAGGCAGAGGACGTTGTCCTTGAAGTGCTCGATTTCCTGACAGGCTTCTGTAGCCCTCACATGCAGCTCTAGCTACAGTTCGCGCAGTTTCGATCGCAGCCACTTCTGGCAGAGAGTCAGTCCGGCCAGTTGCCAGGACCTGGCCTGGGAAAGGCGGGCGCTCACTTCGGTCGTCGGCTCCTCCTGGGCTTCTGCTCATTTCGCTTGGCCTCCTGCCACAGCTCCAGCAGCTCCGCCAGCGGCGTCGCCTGCATCTCCTGGCCGCGCCGCCGCAGGGTGCGCTCCAGGTGCGCGAAGCGCGCCGCGAAGCGCTCGTTGGCGGCCCGAAGCGCCAGCTCGGCGTCGATCTCCCAGCTCAGGCCGAGCTTGGCCAGGATGAAGAGCGCGTCGCCCAGCTCGGCCTGCACCTCTTCGCGGCTCCTGGCTGCCAGCAGTTCGTGCAGCTCCTCGCGCAGCTTGGCCTCGGCCCCGGCCCGGGTGGGCCAGTCGAAGCCCGCCCGGCTGACCCGCTTCTGGATCTCCTGGGCCGAGGCCAGGGCGGGCACGCGCCTGGGCACCCCGCTCAGGATCGATTCCCGCTCGCCCTTCTCCTCGGCCTTCAGGCGCTCCCAGCTCTTGAGCACCTCCGCCGCGGTCTCGGCGTGCCCCTCTCCGAAGACGTGGGGGTGGCGGCGCACCAGCTTGGCCCCCAGCTCGCGCGCCACCCCGGCCAGGTCGAACTCACCTGCCTCGGCGGCGACCTGGGCCTGCATCAGCACCTGGAGGAGCAGGTCGCCCAGCTCCTCCCGTCGCGCAGACGCGCTGCCCTCGGCGATGGCCTCCACCACCTCGTAGGCCTCCTCGATCACGTACGCGGCCAGGCTGGCCGGGGTCTGCTCGCGATCCCAGGGGCAGCCGTCGGGCGCGCGCAGGCGGGCGACGAGCTGCCGCACGCCGCGCAGACTGGGCGGCGCCGCCTCGATCGGCAGGGGCGGCACGTAGACCGCGGCCAGGGGGTCGAAGGTCCGGGCCTGGTCCAGCCGCGCCAGCGGCACCTCCCGCCACCGGTCGCTGCCCAGCACCTCCAGCCGGTGGTCGGGCGGGTAGAAGCGCCGCAGCGCCCGTCGGGCGGCGGAGGCCACCTCCCGACTGCCAATGCCCAGCACGAGCGCGGGCAGGGTCGGCTCGAGCTCGTGGAGGCCGGCTGCGTCCAGGAGCTGGAGCTGGCCGGCCGGGGTGTGCCCGGCCTCGGCGAGCGCGGCCTCCACCCCGGACACGCCGGGCATGACCTGGGTGGGGATGCCCTCCTGATGCGCGGCGGCCAGCACCCGCCCGACGCTGGAGTCGTGCAGGCTGGGACCGCCCAGGACGACGTAGACTACCTGCTGCCTGGTCCTGGCATGCTGGAGCAGGTGCTCGGCGATCGCCTGGTCGGCCTGCTCCGGGCGCTCGCAGCCCTGGCAGACCGGCTCCAGGGACTCCCAGTGGATGCTGGGCGGGAAGTCCTGCAGCGGCACGGCAGGGGGACGCAGGTGGACCCAGGGCGCCGATTCGAGGACAGAGGCGGCCTCCAGGGTCAGCAGCGTGTAGCGGCCGGGGCCGAGGCCAACGATGCAGATCGTCAATGGCCGCAGCCGCAGCCACCACCACCGCAGCAGCCACCGCCGCCCCCGCCCAGCGGGCGCGCCTCGCCGCTGGAGGCGCTGAACGAGGCGAAGGTGGAGAGCATCTTGTTCAGGTGGCTGCCGCCGCAGCTCGGGCAGGACGGTGGGGCCGGCTCGGAGAAGCGCACAAACTTTTCGAAAACCTCGCGGCAATCGCTACAATAGTACTCGTAGAGTGGCATGTTTGCCCTCGTTCCCGAACCGAGTCGACTGTCGACTGTCGACTGTCGACTCAGTATAGGTCGGTTCGGCGCCCACGGTCAATCGTTGTTCGACCACCCCACGAGGAGGTGAGCTTGCGAGACTTCACCAACCGCGCCCTCGATACCGCCCAGGCGCTGGGCGCGCAGTACGCCGACGTGCGCGTCGAGCGCAAGGAGGTCCAATCGGTCACCGTCAAGAACGGGCGGGTGGAGGCGGTGAGCGAGACGGACGAGCAGGGCTTCGGCGTGCGGGTGCTGGTCCACGGCGCCTGGGGTTTCGCCAGCAGCGCCCGCCCGGAGGCCGAGGAGATCGACCGCATCGCCGCGCTGGCCGTGGCAATCGCTCGGGCCAGCGCGCTCACCCAGCGCGAGGCGGTGGACCTGGGCGCGGCGGTCAAGTCGGTGGGGAGCTATCGCACGCCCGTCCAGCGCGACCCCTTTGCCGTCAGCCTGGACGACAAGATTGCGCTCCTGCTGGCCGCCGACGCGGGCATGCGCTCGGTGCCCGGCATCGGCGTGGCCGAGGGCTCCATGGAGGCCCAGCGGATCGCCAGGACCTTTGCCAGCAGCGAGGGCAGCTACCTGGAGCAGACGCTGGTGGAGACAGGGGCCGGGATCGAGGCAATGGCGGTGGGGGAGAACGAGGCTCAGAAGCGCTCCTACCCCAACAGCTTCGGACGTCACCAGGGCACGGCCGGCTACGAGTTCGTGGAGGCGCTGGACCTGGTCGGCAACGCCCCGCGCATTGCCGAGCAGGCGGTCCAACTGCTCTCAGCCGAGCAGTGCCCCTCCGGCCTGGCCACGATCATCCTCGACGCCACCCAGGTGGCCCTCCAGGTCCACGAGTCGTGCGGCCACCCGATCGAGCTGGACCGCGTGTTCGGCGCCGAGGCCGCCTACGCGGGCACGAGCTTCCTGACCCTCGACAAGCTGGGCGCGTTCCAGTACGGATCCGAGCACGTCACCATCGTCGCCGACGCGACCGTGCCGCGCGGGCTGGGCACCTTCGGCTGGGACGACGAGGGCGTGCCCGCCCAGCGCACGGTCATCGTGCGCAACGGGCGGTTCGAGAACTACCTGACCTCGCGCGAGACCGCCGCCCGGCTGGGGCGGTTCAGCAACGGCACCATGCGCGCCGACGGCTGGAATCGCATCCCGCTCATCCGCATGACCAACATCAACCTCGAGCCCGGCCCCTGGCGCTTCGAGGACCTGGTAGCCGACACCGACCAGGGCCTCTACCTGGAGACCAACAAGAGCTGGAGCATCGACGACCAGCGCCTGAACTTCCAGTTCGGCACCGAGATTGCGTGGGAGATCACAGGCGGGAAGCTGGGCAAGATGTACAGGAACGCCACCTACACCGGCATTACCCCTCGCTTCTGGAACGCCTGCGACGCGGTGGGCCGCGAGTGGCAGCTCTGGGGCGTGGTCAACTGCGGCAAGGGCCAGCCCTCCCAGTCAGCCCACGTGGGCCACGGCGCCGCACCCGCGCGCTTCAGGAACGTGCAGGTGGGGGTGCTATGAGGAAGTTGACAGTCGACAGTCGACAGTCGACAGCTCAGAGTCGGCGGTTGGAGGTTGCAGGCTGGAGGTTGGAGAAGTCGCAAGGCGCGGTTCGACTGTCGACTGTCGACTGTCAACTGTCAACCAGGGAGGCATCGTGATCGGCTCAGCGAAGGTGCGGGCGCTGCTGGAGGACGTGCTGCGGCGCTCGAAGGCGGATCAGACCGAGGTCCTGCTCATGGGCCAGGACGCGGCCCTGACCCGCTTTGCCAACTCGGCCATCCACCAGAACGTCTTCGAGCGCAACGCCGAGTTGCGCGTGCGGGCCGTGGTCGGCAAGCGGGTTGGGGTGGCCGCCACGAACGACCTGTCCGAGGCGGGGCGCCAGCGCGCGGCCGAGCGGGCGCTGGCCATCGCCGAGCGCCAGCCCGAAAACCCGGACTTCCCGGGCCTGCCCCAGCCTGCGCCCATCCCGTCCGTCCACGGCTACGCCGCCTCCACCGCGGGCGCCACCCCCGAGCAGCGCGCCCTGAGTGTCAAGACCATCTGTGACCTGGCGCTGGAGCAGCAGTTCAACGCCTCCGGCGCCTTGCGCACTGACTGCTCGGAGATCGCCGTGGCGAACTCGCTGGGCGTGTTCGCCTACGACACCTTCACCTCGACCTCGCTCAAGACCGTCATGATGGGCCCGGACGAGGGCTCCGGCTACGCCGAGCGGGCGAGCGTCGACATGGAGCAGCTCGACGTGGAGGCGCTGGCGCGAGAGGCCGTGGACAAGACCCTGCGCAGCCGCGGTCCGGGCGCGCTGCCGGCCGGCGAGTACCCCGTCATCCTGGAAGAGTACGCTGTGGCCGAGTTGCTGGACTACCTGGCTTACGTGGGCTTCGGCGCGCTCTCGTACCAGGAAGGCCACGGGTTCATGGCCGGGCGCCTGGGGCAGCGCCTGGTGAGCGAGCGCATCAGCATCTGGGACGACGGCCTCGATCCCCGCGGCACGCCGATGGGCTTCGACTTCGAGGGCGTGCCCAAGCAGCGGGTGGACCTCATTCGCGCTGGCGTCGCGGCGGGCGTGGTGTACGATACCCAGACCGCGGCGCGGGAGGGGCGCCAGTCGACCGGGCACGCCCTGCCGGCCCCCAACTCCTTCGGCCCCTTCCCCATGCACCTGTTCATGGCGCCGGGCGAGGCCTCCCGGGAGGCGATGCTGCGCTCCATCGACCGCGGCCTGTGGGTGACGCGCTTCCACTATGTGAACGTGGTCCACCCGCGCCAGGCGATCCTGACCGGCATGACCCGCGACGGCACCTTCCTGATCGAGCGCGGCGAGCTGGCCAGGCCGGTTCGAAACCTCCGCTTCACCCAGAACGCGCTGGAGGCGCTCGCCTCCACCCAGGCGGTTGGGGACCGCCTGCTCGTGGTCGGCGGCTTCGGCGGGGCCACGGTGGTGCCCGCCCTCCAGCTCGGCAGGTTCACCTTCACCGGAGTCAGCAGCCAGTGAGCCTGCACACCATTGGCTGGAGCGAGGGTGCAGGTTGGATAGCTGCGCTATCCAACCTGCACCCTCGCTCCACCTGGCCCGGCTAATGCCCATGCCAGAACTTGATCTCGCTGGCCTGCAGCGCGCGCTCCGGGCCAAGTTTCACGACCCGGACCTGCTCCGCCAGGCGCTCGTACACAAGTCGTACGTCAACGAGCGATCCGAGCTGAACCTCGTCTCCAACGAGCGGCTCGAGTTCCTGGGCGACGCGGTGCTCGGAGCGGTCACCGCCCACCTGCTGTACGAGCGCTACCCCGCCGCCTCGGAGGGCGACCTGACCCTCCTGCGGGCGGCGCTGGTCCGCCAGTCCACTCTCGCCGAGTGGGCGCGCAAGGTCGACCTGGGCACCTATGTGCTGGTGGGCAAGGGCGAGGCGCGGGGTGGGGGTCGGGAGCGGAGCGCGCTGCTGGCCCAGACCTTCGAGGCGGTCATCGGCGCCATCTACCTCGACCGAGGCTTCGCCTGCGCGCTGCGGGTGCTGCGCCGCTTCCTGTTCGAGGAACCGGAGCTCAAGGGTGAGGGCAAGCGCGTCCTGGATCCCAAGTCCTACCTGCAGCAGCTCGTCCAGGCGCGCTTCAGCGTCATGCCCGAGTACCGTGTGGTCGAGGTGCGCGGCCCCGGCCACAGCCCGATCTTCACGGTGGAGGTGGCCGCCGGCCCCATGCGCGCGCGCGGCACTGGCCGCACCAAGCAGGCCGCGGAGCAGGCCGCGGCTCAGGCGGGGCTGGAGCAGCTCGAGGCGCTGGAGCGAGCGCCCGTGGAGCCGGTGGGCTAGTGTTTCTCAAACGCCTGGAGCTGGTGGGCTTCAAGAGCTTCGCCGCCCGCACGGTCCTGGAGCTCGACCCCGCCATCGACGTCATCGTCGGGCCCAACGGCTCTGGCAAGAGCAACCTGGCCGATGCGGTGCGCTGGGTGCTGGGCGAGCAGAGCATGCGCGCCGTGCGCAGCAAGCGCTCCGAGGACGTGATCTTCGCCGGCTCGGCCTCCCGGGCTCCGCTGGGCATGGCCGAAGTGTCGCTCATCCTGGACAACAGCGACGAGCGCTTGCCCCTGCCCTTCGCCGAGGTGCGTGTCACCCGCCGCCTCTACCGGTCCGGGGAGAGCGAGTACCTGCTCAACGGCAGCCGGGTGCGGCTGAAGGATATCACCGAGTGCCTGACCCACGCCGGGCTGGGCCCGGACTCCTACTGCGTCATCGGCCAGGGCGCGGTGGAGGAGCTGATCCTCCAGCGTCCGGAGGAGCGGCGCCTGGCCTTCGAGAGCGCGGCCGACATCCGCCGCCACCAGCTCAAGCTGGCCGAGACACGGAGCCGCCTGGAGAGCACCGAGCAGAACCTGACGCGCTGCCAGGACGTGATGGCCGAGTTGGAGCCGCATCTGCGGCGGCTGCGCGGGCAGGCGGAGCGGGCCGAGCGCGCGCGGCGGCTGCGCGGCGAGTTGGCCGGGTTGGCTACGGCCTGGTACCGGCGCCGCCTGGGCGAGGCCAGGCAGGCGCTGGAGCGGGCCGAGGCGGCCTACCAGGCCGCGGAGGCGGAGCGGCAGCGACTCGAAGCCGCGCTGGCCGAGCACGAGGCCGCGCAGCAGGAGCTGGACGCCGTGGCCGAGGCGACCGAGCGTCGCCTGCGGGAGCTGCGGCCGCGGGTGGAGGCGCTGCGCGCCGAGCACGAGGCCGTCCAGCGCGAGGCCGCCGTGGCCGAGGAACGTCTGGCCCAGTTGGGCCAGCGGCTGAGCGACGACGGCCCTGACCTGCAGGAGCTGCGGGAGCGGGTGGCGCGACTGGAGGCCGAGGCGAGCGCCGCGCGCCAGGCGCGGGACGAGCAGGAGGCGGCGCTGGGCGCACAGCGCCAGCGCCTGGCCGCCGCGCGCGAGCGCCTGCACGTCGAGGAGCAGGAGCTGGCGCGCCGCCAGCGCGTCCTGGTCACGCTCGAGCGGGAGCATGCTCAAAAGGTCGCCCAGCGCGATGAGCTGGAGCGCCAGCGGGCTGCCGCCGAGCCGCGGGCCGAGGCGGCCCAGCGCGAGGCGAGCGACAGCGCCGCGGCGCGGGCGGAGGCGGAGCAGGCGCTGGGCGAGCTCCAGGCCCGCCTTGCCGCCGAGCGGGAGCGCGCCAGGGCGCTGGAGCAGCAGGCGCAGGCGGGCGCGGCCGAGAGCGCCCATGCGCGGCAGGACCAGGCCGAGGCGGCCCGCCGCGTCGCCGACCTCCAGCAGGCGGTCCTAGCCGCCGAGCGGGAGGCGGCGCGGCTGGAGGCCGCGCTGCGCCAGCTTGCGCCCGGCCGGGCCGCCCCGGCGGCGACAACGCTTCCGCCAAGCGCCGGGGAGCTGGGGGCTGCGCTGCTGGGCCTGCTGGGCGAGCGTCTGTACATCCCGGCTGCCTACGAGTTGGCCCTCGCGGCCGGGCTCGACGGCCTGGCCCGCGCGCTCGTGCTCCGCTGTTCCGTCGACCGGGAGCGGCTGGCAGCGAGTCTGCTCCAGGCGCGCGGGCGCTGGACCCTGCTCGCCCTGGAGGCGGCGGACGGGGCCGAAACCCGCGCGTTCCAGCGCCAGGCTCGGGCGCGCCTGGCAGGTTGCACCGTGCACGGCTTCGGAGACGAGCTGCTGGAGAGCCCGCCCGAGCTAGCGCCGCTGGTGGCGGCGTGCCTGGGGCGGACCGTGGTGGTCGACGACAGCGACCTGCTCGAAGCGTACGGGCGCCTGACGGCCGAGGAGGAGCTGGCCCGACCGTGGCAGGTGGTCAGCCTGTCCGGCCACCGCGCTCGCTCAGGTGGCGAGTGGTTGGTGGGGCTGGGGGCGGAGGTCGACCCGCTGCTCTCGATCGAGCGGGAGCGGCGGCGCCTGGCGGCCGAGCTGGCCGCGCTGCGCGCGCGCCTGCCGGCCCTGGAGGCGGAGCTGGCCGAGCAGCGGCGCGCCCAGGAGCAGGCCGGGGAGGGGCTGCGCGCGCTGGCCCAGGCGCGGGCCGGCCAGGAGGCAGAGCTGCGGCAGAGCCGCGCCCAGGCGCAGGAGCTGGAGCGCCAGCTCGGCCGGCGCGAGCAGGACCGCCGCCGGGCCGAGG
>JACQUR010000039.1 GCA_016210245.1 Chloroflexota bacterium | reverse complement strand
GCCGCCTGGCAGGAGAAGAACAGCCCCTTCAGGTTGATCGCCAGGATCCGGTCCCACAGCACCTCGGTGACCTCGCCGAGCGCTGCGCTGCTGAAGATCGCAGCATTGTTCACCAGCACGTCCAGGCGGTCGAACTCGGTCTGCACCAGGGCGTAGAGGCGATCGATCTGCGCCTTGTGCGCCAGGTCCGCCTGGACGAGCAGCGCCTGCACGCCGAGCGAGCGGATCGCCTCGGCCGTGCGCTCGGCCTCCAGGCGGCTGTGGCCGTAGTGGACCACGACGTGCGCGCCCTGGCGGGCGAAGGCCAGCGCAATCGCCCGCCCAATCCCGCGCCCCGCCCCGGTCACCAGCACCACCTTGCCGCGCAGCATCGCCGCTCCGTCCTTCATCCCACCGCCCGTGGCGGCTCGTAGCGCGGGGGCAGCCCCAGGGGGCTGCCCCTACACTCCCCCACCACCGGGTGGCGGGGGACAAGCCGCCGCGCTACGAGCCGCCTTGCTCCATCCGCATCGCCCTCAGTCTAGCACGTGGGCAGCCTCCCACTCTTTCTGTAGCCAGGGTGTGTGTCGGGGCAGCAGAGGGGAGAGGGGGCGCTGCCCACGCTCTAGAGGCGGCTGGACCGGTACGCTTATTGCGTTGCCCTCCCGGTATCTTCGCTGATCTTCGCCCACCATGCACCATCGAGCAAGTTTCCCAATGCCCCGGTTACCCCTTGCCCTCCTGCTGATCGGCAGCGGATTGGAGCTCGGTTACCTCGCCCTGTGGCCGCTGAGCTACCGCCTCACGCATGGCGTCGACTACACCTACCAGTACCTGGTCCATTACCAGTCGCTGTGGCTGAAGCTGCACGAGCTGCTGCCCTGGTGGGACTGGGCGCTGCCCGGCATCGACCAGTCGCTCGAGGTCAACGTCAACGTCCTGACCGCGACCTTCGCGCTCCTGTTCGGGCTCTACCTGGTCGCCGCGACGCTGGTGTACCGGGCTCGGCCGGGCAGGGGCCTGGCCTGGCTGGTCCTGGCGCTGGCGCTGCTCTTCCAGGTCACGCTCTTCTTCATGCCCGGCGTCTTCACCACCGATATCTTCTCGTACGCCATGTATGGCCACATCGCCGGGGTCTATGGGCTCAACCCCTACCTCCAGTTGCCCGGGTACTTCCCCGGGAACCCGCTGCTCGACTGGATCCACCCTATCTGGCGCTTCGCTCCCTCGGTCTACGGCCCGCTCTGGGCCAACCTCTCGTCGATCCTGAGCGCGCTGGTGCAGGACTGGGAACCCGTGGACCGCATCCTGGCCTACAAGCTCCTGATCAACCTGGCCCACCTGGTGAACCTCGGCCTGGCGTGGCTGCTCCTGCGGCACTTCCAGCCCGGCACTCGCGTCGCCGGGCTGCTGCTCTTCGCCTGGAACCCGCTGCTGCTCTTCGAGTTCGCCGGCAACGGCCATAACGACGCCCTGATGCTCACCTTCCTCTTGCTGGCGGTGCTGCTCTTCCTGCGCCGCAGGCCCGGCTGGGGGCTGGTGGCGCTGGCGCTCTCGGTCTGGGTGAAGTACACCACGGTGCTGGTCGTGCCGCTCTACCTGGTGATCTGGGCACGCCAGTACCGCTCGCGGGCCGTGCAGGCCCGCGTCTTCGTGGGCGGAAGCCTGGTGGTCCTGTTGGTCGCCCTGCTGCTCTACCTGCCCTGGTACGGCGACGGGCTGCGTACCCTCGAGCCAGTCTTCGACTGGGCGAAGGGCCCCATGTACCTCAACCACCCGCCCGAGGTGATCGGCAACCTGCTGGTGGACTGGGGCGTGGTGGGCGGTGGCCTGGAGCCAGAGGAGGCGCAGGACCTCGCGCGCGACGCGATCAAGTGGCTCACCCGCGGGCTCTTCGGCCTCTACTTGCTGTACGAGCTGCGTCGCGCGCGAGCGGCGCGCGACCTGGTGCCCGCGGCCGTGCGGCTCTTCCTGGTCTTCCTCCTGACGGTCCACACCTGGATCCTGACCTGGTACTTCTCCTGGCCAGTGGCGCTGGCGGTCCTGCTGGGCCTGCGGCACCCGCTCACGCGCGTGCTGCTCGGGTTCACCTTCACCAGCCTGGCCATTATCTACTACCAGCAGTTCTGGGACTTGCACCTGGACCCGGGCAGGACGCTGCTCTACCTGTCGCCCCTGCTGGTGCCGCTGGTGGAGGCCGCGCTCAGACGGCGCGCTCGGCTGGCGAAGCCACGCCCGCTGGCAGTCCTGGACCTGCCGCCGCCAACCCACGACGGCGCGTTGGAGCCGGCCGAGCCGCAGCCGAGCGCCAGAGAGCGGAGCGCCGGGAGGGTGGGGTAAAACCAGAGCTGAGCGATCGCCGGTGCTCCTGCCCCCCATGCATTGCCCACCTCTCGCTGGCGAGTGGAACTTGCCCGCCCCCTATAATCTGCGCACGGGGAGGTGCCGACGATGGACGACGAGGTGGCTGGACCGGTGGCTGCGGCCGGCCCACACTCTTCTCCCGCGTCCCCGCGTCCGCCGCTCATCCTGAGCTGGTCGAAGGGCCCCGCGTCCATCGCCACCGTCTGGGTGCTGCTGGCCCTGTTCGTGCCCTTCGTCTTTCCCACCTCCAACCCCATCCAGGGCGATATCTGGTGGAGCCTCAAGAGCGGGGAGGTGATGGTCGAGCGGGGCGGGCTGCTCGCTGAGGACCCCTTCACCTTCAGCCCACACACGCCCGGGTTCGTCAACGCCCAGTGGCTCGCCCAGCTCATCTACTACCTGCCGTCGCGCTTCCTGGGCCTGGAAGGGGTGGCCTTCGTGAATGCCCTGGTGGTGGCCGCCACGTTCGGGCTGGTGCTCGCTCTGGCCTGGCGGCGCTGCCACAACCTCCGCCTGGCCGCCGTCTGCACCATGCTGGCCACGGGAGTGGCGGCCACCAACCTCAACCCACGCGCGCAGACGCTGGGCTTCCTGCTGTTCATGCTGAGCTCCTGGCTACTCACCCGCGGGCAGCGTCCGGGCTGGAGCCTCCTGGCGCTGGCGGGGATCGAGGCGGCCTGGACGAACATCCACGGCTCCTTCTTCCTGGGACCGGCCCTCACCCTGCTGTTGCTGGCCGGGGGCGCGCTGGAAGTGGCTGTCACCCGGGGCCTGCGAGCCGCTGTCACGACGCCGAGGCTGCGCTTCCTGGGGCTGGCGCTCGGGGGGCAGGCGCTGGCCACCCTGGCCACGCCCTACGGGTTGGCCACCTACGACTACGTGCGGCGCATCGGCACCGACCCGATCATCCGCAACCTGATCACCGAGTGGTGGCCGACCACCGTGCAGGACATCACCGGGCTCGCCTTCTTCGGCTCGGTAGCGGTGACCCTGGCCGCCCTCGGCTGGTCGCGCCGCCGCCTTTCGGCCACCGACGTGCTGCTGCTGGTCGCCTTCGCCACCCTGGGGCTGCAGACCGTGCGCAACGTCGTCTGGTGGGCCCTGGCAACCACGCCGATCCTGGCCGAGCACCTGGTCCAGGCGCCGCTCCCGGCGTGGCTCAGGCGCCTGGCCGCCCGCCAGGGCGCCGCGCCCCGCCGGCCAGCGGCCAACGTCCTGGTGGCCGGACTGATCGTGCTGGCCATGGCCTCCGCCCTGCCGTGGGTGAAGGATCGCAACCCGCTGCTGCCGAGCGACAAGCTGGGCATGGTCGCCCCGGGCGAGCCGCAGGGCGCGGCCGCCTTCCTGCTCGCGCAGCAGCTCCCCGCCCGCATGCTCAACCACCAGGGCTGGGGCGGCTACCTCGACTGGCGGCTGTGGCCTCGCTACCAGACCATGGTCGACGGGCGGATCGAGATCCACCCACCGTCGGTGTGGCAGGACTACCTGTACATCAGCTTCGGCCACGCCACCTGGCAGGAGCGCCTGGACCACTACGGCATCGACCTGCTGGTGCTGAGCAAGGAGCACCAGGGAGAGCTGGTCACGCTGGCGGGCGCAAGCCCGCGCTGGCGGCTGGTGTACGACGACCAGCAGGCGGCGGTGTTCGTCAGGACTGAGCGCTGAGCGATGAGGATTGCGTAGGGGCAGCCCCCTGTGGCTGCCCAGCCTGAGTAGGGGCAGCCCCCTGTGGCTGCCCCAGCCCTGCCCTGTCGCACCAGATAGTGGTATCATTCTGTAGTTGCAGCGCAATGCCGAATCTGGAATCGGGTGGTTGTGCGTCGGCTGGGGCGCTCGCGCCCCAGCCGACGCTCAACCTCCCGATTCCAGACCCATACTGACTTCCCACCCGGGACGAGGATTGGAGGCACGGAGATGGCGACGACAGAGCAGCGGGAGGCGCTGACCATTCGGTTTCCAATTGAGGTGTTGGCAAGAGCCAGGGGTGTCAAGGAGGACCGGGAGTCGTTGAACGACCTGGTGGTCGGGGCCGTGGAGCGCGAGGTGCGCCGGCGGGAAGTGCTGCGCGTGCTCGCCGAGATCGACCGGATCCGCGAGCAGATCGTAGCCCGCACCGGGCTGCAGCCCAGCTCTGTCCCCTTGATTCGGGAGCTCCGGGAAGGGATCGGGCGCCGTGACTGAGGTGGTTCGGTGCCTTGACACCAATATCTGGATCAGGTATCTCGTGGGCGAGGAACCCCCGGAGTTGGCGGCAGCGGCCCGGCGGTTGGTGTGGGATGCTACCCCCAGCGGGCGATTGGTCGCGCCGGCCTGGGCCTGGGCGGAGGTCGGCTCAGTGCTCCGGAAGAAGGTGCGCCAGGGCCAGATCGAGTGGGGGGAGGCAGAAACGCTCTGGGCCCGATTCGGACAACTGCCCATCGAGTTCATCGACACCCCGGCCGTGCGAAACCGAGCCTGGGAGATCGCCGGGCAGTTCGGACTACCTACCCTCTACGACGCAACCTTCCTTGCCTGCACGGAGATGGCTCCCGCCTCGGAGCCGGCAGTACGAGAGTTCTGGACCGCCGACGACGAGCTGCTGCGCCGCCTGGGAGCCCGGAGGCCAGCGTACGTGCGGCGATTGGGCGAACAGAGCGCGGCTTTCTGAGTGGGTAGCACAGGCGAGCCGCCTGTGCCACCGATCGCGGTCCGGTGGCACAGGCGGCTCGCCTGTGCCACCACCAGGAAACCCCTACCACGACGAGAGCGCGGCGAGCAGCGCCTCCGTGTCCTGGGGCCGGCCGACGCTGATGCGGATGCAATCGCGCAGGCGGGGGTGGCGGTAGTGGCGGATCAGGATGCCGCGCTGCACCAGAGCCTGGCGGAGCTGGAAGGCGTCGCGGCCCACGACGCGGCACAGGACAAAGTTCCCCTCGGAGGGGTACGGGCGCAGGTAGGGGACGCCAGCCAGAGCGGCGATGAGGCGGTCGCGCTCGGCGACGATGCGGGCGATGTTGGCGCGCAGGTAGTCCAGGTCCCCCAGCGTGGCCTTGGCCGCGGCCAGGGCGGCCACGTTGACGTTGAAGGGCGGCTTGAGCTTCCACAGGTGGGCGGCGAGGCCCTGGGGCAGGATGGCGTAGCCCACCCGCAGTCCGGCCAGCCCGGCCCACTTGCTGAAGGTGCGCAGCGCCACCAGGTTCTCCCGCTCGCGCACCAGCGGCGCGAAGCTGGTCCCGCAGAACTCGGCGTAGGCCTCGTCGACCGCGACGATCCAGCCGCCCTCCAGCAGCCGCTCCAGGACCTCCGGACGAACCGGGTTGCCGGTCGGGTTGTTGGGCGCGGCCACGAGGGCGAGCCTGGTACGCAGGCTGGCCACGCGGAAGGCGAGCTCCGGATCGATGTCGAAGGCCTCGTCCCTCGGCACCTCGACCACCCGTGCCGCGTAGTGCTGGGCGTTGAAGGCGTACATGGCAAAGGATGGGCTGAAGTCGAGCAGCTCGTCGCCCGGGTCGAGCAGGGCGCGCATGAGCAGGTCGATCAGCTCGTCGGAGCCGTTGCCCAGCATGACCTGCGCGGGCTCGACCCCCGCGTAGGCGGCCACCAGGTGGCGAGCCTCCTCCTGGTCGGGATCGGGATACAGGTGATAGCCGCCACACTGCCCGAGGGCCTCGGCCACCCGGGGCGAGCACCCGTAGGGGTTCTCGTTGGCGTCCAGCTTGACGATCTGCTCGACCGGCACGCCCAGGACGCGGGCCAGGCGCTGCGGGTCCTCCGGGGGCGCGTACGCCTCCATCTCCCGCACCGTCTGGCGCACCAGCGGGCTCCGCAGCTCAGACTGCATCGCTAGCCTCCGTTTGCAGGCGCTCCTCGATCGCTCGCGCGTGGCCGTCCAGTCCTTCGGCGCGGGCGAGGGTGATGGCCGCCGGGCCGAGGCGAGCCAGGTCGCCCGGGCCGAAGGAGAAGACGGAGGTGATCTTCACGAAGTCGTCGACGGTGAGTGGCGAGCTGAAGCGGGCCGTCCCGCCGGTGGGCATCACGTGGCTCGGCCCGGCGGTGTAGTCGCCGATGCTCTCGACCGAGCGCTCGCCCACGAACACCCCGCCCGCGTGGCGCACCAGCCCGAGGTAGTCCCAGGCGTTGGCCACCGAGAGAGCCAGGTGCTCGGGCGCGTAGGCGTTGGCGAAGTCGATGGCTGCCTCCACGCTGGGCACGAGGATGGCGGCGCCACGTGCGGCCAGCGACTCGCGCACGATCTCGCGGCGGGGTGCCGTTGCCAGCATCCGCTCCAGCGCCTCCAGGGCGCGGTCGATCACCGACGCCGAGGTGGCCAGCAGCAGCGGGGAGGCGAGCGGGTCGTGCTCCGCCTGGGCGAGCAGGTCGGCGGCGATCCAGCGCGGACTGGCCGACTCGTCGGCCACGACCAGGCACTCGGTGGGCCCGGGCAGGCCCTCGATGCCCACCGTGCCGAACAGCATCCGCTTGGCCAGGACGACGAACAGGTTGCCGGGCCCGACGATCTTGTGTACTCGGGGCAAGCTCTCGCTGCCGTAGGCCAGGGCGGCCACCCCCTGGGCACCACCCACGCGGAACACCTGGTCCACCCCGGCCACGCGCGCCGCGGCCAGCAGCACGTCGGCTATGCGCCCGTCGCGCCCGGGCGGGGAGATCATGGCCACGTACGAGACGCCCGCGACCCGGGCGGGCACGGCGGTCATGAGCACGGTACTGGGATAGGTGGCCCGGCCCCCCGGCGCGTACACGGCGACGCGCTCGAGCGGCCGGATCAACTGGCCCACCGTGCCCCCGGGGTGCTGGTCGAGCCAGGTAGTGCGGCGTGCCCGCTCGTGGAAGGCCCGCACCTGAGCGGCCGCTAGCTCCAGCGCCGCGCGCAGGCCGGGATCCAGCCGCTCCAGCGCCGCGTCCAGTTCGTGGTCGGGCACCAGGAAGTCGGCCAGCTCGACCCCGTCGAAAGCGGCGGTGTAGCGGCGCAGCGCGGCGTCGCCCTCTCGCCGCACGTCCTCGACGATCCTGGCCACTGCTTCCGCGGGCGTGCGCGCCCCGGGGACCGCCGCCTGGGTCCGCGCCCTGATCGCCTCCGGCAGCTCGGCCTCCGGCAGCCCCCGCCGCGCCAGCACCTCCGCGCGGGCTTCTTCGAGCGTGTAGCGCCGCAGGAGGGGGTCGGGCGTCGGACGCGGGGACGCGGGG
>JACQUR010000403.1 GCA_016210245.1 Chloroflexota bacterium | reverse complement strand
CGCTCAGCTCGCGCTTGCAGTCGATGAAGCGCAAGACGTCCGGGTGGTCGATGCGCAGGATGCCCATGTTGGCCCCGCGACGGGTACCCCCCTGCTTGACACTCTCGGTAGAGGCGTTGTAGACCTCCAGGAAGCTGACCGGCCCGCTGGCAATGCCCCCGGTCGAGCCCACCAGGTCCCCGGCCGGGCGCAGGCGCGAGAAGGCGAAGCCGGTCCCGCCGCCGCTCTGGTGGATGAGCGCGGCCCGCTTGTTGGTCTCGAAGATGTCCTCCATCGAGTCGCCCACCGGCAGCACGTAGCAGGCCGAGTACTGCAGCCCGTTCTCCTTGCCCGCGTTCATCAGCGTGGGCGAGTTGGGCAGGAAGTCCAGGCGGGCCATCATCAGGTAGTACTCGGCCCGCAGGCGAGCCAGGTTCTCCTCCGACTCCCAGGGCGCGCTGCCGCGGGCAATCTCCTGGGCCACGCGCCACAAGCCGCCGCCCGGCGTCTCGGCCGGCTTGCCGTGGACCTTGCGCAGGTAGCGCTTCTCCAGGACGATCCGTGCGTTGGTAGCCAGGAGTGGGTCCGGCAGCCCCGGCGGCTGAGTGAAAAGCTCCGGCTCTCCCTGCTGGGTTTCACTGCCGGCGAGCAGGTCGCGCGCCATGCCACGCCCTCCGTCAATCGACATAAACACAACATCTTGTGTTCGAGAGCTAGTGTGACACAATATCTTGGGTTCGTCAATGGGGAGTGCTAGTCAATGCCCGGAATATAGTATCATGACATGCTGTTATAATCGGCACAACCACCTCCTGGAGGCCAATGATGTCCGAAGACTGCTGCGCCATCCCGACTGCCCGCGCGCCCCTGCCCACCTGCCCCGAGTGCGGCCAGCGCACCAGGGCGGTCGCGGTCGCGACCGTCCGCCACCACGTACGCCCCGACCTCGTGGCGACGCTGGGCGAGGGGCAGTACGGGTTCTGCGACAACCCGCGGTGCTCCGTCGTCTACGCCCTGGCCGGTGGCCCGCCGCTACGCACGAGCGACCTGCGCACCCGGGTGGGCCTCAAGCAGACCGAGGACCCCGTGCCGGTCTGCTACTGCTGGAGCTTCACCGAGCGCCAGATCGTGGAGGACGTGCTGGCCCACGGGCGCAGCACCGTCCGCGAGTACATCACCCAGCGGGTAGCGGACGGCGCCTGCGGGTGCGAGCTCAACAACCCAGCCGGCCGCTGCTGCCTGGGCAACGTGGGCGCGGCCATCAAGAAGGGCGAGCGGGAACTCTTGAGACGCGGGGACGCGGAGTCCTTCGACAAGCTCAGGATGAGCGAGAGACGCGGGGAAGAGGCTCTCGGGCAGAGCGAGACCAGGCTGGTGGGGAAGGACGTATGACTGATAAGCGCATCGTCGAACAGGCCGCCATCGAAGTCCAGGAGGGCGACACCATCGACCACCTGGAGCTGCTGGCCAAGTGGTTCCGCGGGCTGGACGATCCGGTGCGCCTGGGTATCCTGGAGGCGTTGCGCTCGGGCGAGAAGAGCGTGGACGAGCTGTGCGAGGCGCTCGGCATGAAGCAGCCGCGCATCTCCAACCACCTGGCCTGTCTGCGCTGGTGCCAGTTCGTGGCCACGCGCCGCGAGAGCCAGCGCATCTACTACCGCCTGGCCGACCCCAACGTGGAGCGCATCCTGGAGCTGGCCCACGCCTCGCTGGCCAGGAATGCCGAGCGGGTCTACTCGTGTACGCGAGCGTGAGGGCAGGACTGAGGCCTGAGCGCTGAGGACTGAGTCTCAGGACTGAGGAAGGTGACCACAGTGAACGGCTACGAGAACATCAGCATCCCCACGGAGCTGGCGGTGTCCTTCGGCGTGGCTCGCGCGGACCGGGGCGCGGTCCAGCAGATGGCGTGCCCCTACATCAACGCCTTCCCCTCACGCGCCGAGTACGAGCGCTGGGCGCAGGCAACGCCGGACGCGGTGACCCTGGCCCTGCCGCTCGCGGACGCCTTCGCACTCGTCCGCGCCATAGGGCGCGCGAGCGCGAAGGCTCCGAGGCGGGAAGGGCGCCAGGGAGCGTAGCATGCGACGACACCTGCTGCTCCTGGGAGCGGCGCTCACCTGCCCCTGCCACCTGCCGCTCCTGGCCGTGCTGCTGGCCGGCAGCGCCCTCGGGGGCTTCGTCACGAACAACTTCGAACTGCTCTTTGGGGCGTTCGTCCTCCTCTTCGGCGGGACCCTGTGGCTCTGGTCCCGCCAGCCGTCGACGGCGCCCGCGGCAGTGCCCAAACCGCCACCAGCCAGGCCCAGAGGTGGAAGCGGCGCCGGAGATTGCGACATCGAGGTGGGGCGGGCAGAGACGCACGCCCCAGCTCACGCTGCGTGGGGCAGGATGCGCTCGCCGGGGGCCGTCCCCTCCAGGGGATACGCCCTGGCTTGCCAGCCGTGAATCCCGCCTGCCAGGACGACGACGTTCCGATGGCCCCGTCGCTGGAGCATCTGCACCGCCCGGGTGCTCCATTCCTCGTGCAGTCAGGCACAGTACAGCGCCAGCGTGCGCTCCCGTAGCAGCTCTCCGTGGCGCCGCGGGATCTCCGGGAGCGGGATGGAGCGACTTCCGGGGATGTGCGCCCGCTCGAAGTCGGCCAGGTCGCGCACGTCGACGAACGTCGCCTGCCGCCGGAGGAAGAGCTCGTAGGCCTCGTCCAGGGAAAGCGAGGGGATGACTTCCGCTTGCGCCCGCTCTGCCATGTGCTTACCTCCGCAGGCTTCCTCTTCGTTGACCTGCTGCATCCCTTCCAGGGGGCTGCAAGATCCGGACCCGGTGCCGTCGCATGGCGCCTTCCTGTCCCCGCGCCCAGGCGGCACGGGCCTTGCCGCCGCGCCGGTGAGCGCTGGAGCATCCTCTACTACTGAGTCGACAGTCGACAGTTCGCTGGTGCTCCTTTCGACTGTGAACTGTCAACTGTGGACCTGGTTTGGGAGCGCAGGCGGATTCGCCGCGAAGGAGAGGGCATGGCCAGAACCCTGGAAGAGCTGGTGGACCAGGTCGAGCGCCCGGAGCCACTGTCGGTCGACGAGATGGTGCAGGCCGCGCCGCACCCGGTCGCCCGGCCGCCGCACATCCGGGTGCCCACCCGCCACAACCCCCGCCTGGCGAGCGTCATCGAGCGGGTCAACCAGGACCAGGAGCTGTGGACCCTGTGGCGCTGCGCCAACGTCAACGCCGTCGAGCGCCTGCGCATCTCCGACCATGGCTGGGTTCACGTGCAGATTGTGGCCAACGTGGCCCTCAAGATGCTCCGCTGCCTGCGCGACGCGGGGGTGCAGCCGAGCGTGGTGGAGCAGCACGGGCTGGCCTACGAGGACGCGGAGGTGGTGGTGGTCCTCGGGGCGCTGCTGCACGACGTGGGTATCTGCGTCCACCGCACCGACCACGAGCGCTTCAGCGTGGCGCTGGCCTGGCCAAAGCTGCGCGAGTTGCTGGAGGGCCTCTACGAGCTGGAGCCGCGAACCATCGTGGCCAGCGAGACACTCCACGCCATCGTCGCGCACCGCTGGGACCTGCGCTGCTTGAGCCTGGAGGCCGGCGTGGTGAAGGTGGGCGATGCCCTGGACATGGCCAGAGGGCGCACCCGCATCCCCTTCGAAGCCGGGAAGCTGGACATCCACTCCGTCTCGGCCATGGCCATTGAGGAGGTTTCGGTACAGCGTGGCGAGAGGAAGCCCATCCGTGTGGACGTGCGCCTGACCGACGCGGCCGGCATCTTCCAGCTCGACGAACTGCTGAAGCGCAAGCTGCTCCACTCGAGTATCGCCGACCAGGTAGAGGTGATCGCCCACCTCGAGACCCCGGCCGAGCGCCGCATCTTCGAGTACTACCGGATCTGAACCGAGTCGACAGTCGACCGAGCCGCGACTGTTGCGCCTTCGCAGCCGTCGAGCGGGGGCGGGTGCCGTTCTTCAGCGAGTGGCGAGCGGCGGGTGATGAGTAGTCGCCCGCGTGGTGAGGAGACGTGTACCACGGAGACACGGAGTCACGGAGAGCTTTTTCTTAGAGGACTCCGTGACTCCGTGTCTCCGTGGTACACGGTCCTCGCCACGCAGGTTCGGCACAGGCCGACGATGGCGAAGTGGGTGAGGTCGGCGGCGAAGCCGTAGCGCTGGCGCAGGAGTTGCCCCAGTGGCTCGAGCAGCTCCACGCCTAGCTCCTGCTGGGAGCCGCAGCCGCGGCAGACCAGGTGCTGGTGGGGCCCCGCCTCGGCCAGGTGATACTGGGTTACGCCGTCATCGAAGTGGGTGTGGGTCACCAGCCCCAGGTCCTCCAGCAGCTCCAGGGTGCGGTAGACGGTGGAGATGTTGACCTGGGGGAACTCACTGCTCACCTGCTGGTGGATCGCCTCGGCCGAGACGTGGCCGGGGAAGGAGCCGAGGGCGTTGAGGATGAGCTGGCGCTGCGGCGTCATGCGGCAGCCGTGCTGCTTGAGCGCGGCGGTCATCTGGCGAGCGGACTGGGGCTGGGACATGGCTGTCCCAGGTAGTATAACCGTTTCGTGGCCAGGGGCCAGGGGCCAGGGGCCAGGGGCCAGGGGTCAGGGGCCAGG
>JACQUR010000386.1 GCA_016210245.1 Chloroflexota bacterium | reverse complement strand
GCCGTAGGTCCCCTTCTGGAGGATCTTCTCCACGTAGCCGTTCAGTCGCAGCCGGTCTTCGACCGTCAGGTCCTTTGCAGTCACGACCACGACAGGGATGGTCCGCCACTCGCTCCGTTTCCGTAGCTCCACGACGAACTCGAACCCGTCCATCTCCGGCATCATCAGGTCCAGCAGGATCAGGTCCGGCTGCTGCGCGGCCACCCGCTCCAGGGCCACCCGCCCGTTCTCCGCCTCGACCACGGCCCAGCCCTCGCGCTCCAGCAGACGCCGCAGCATCTCGCGCGCCGAGCCATCGTCCTCAACCACCAGCGCTCGCCGAGACCCGGCCTCAGGCCACTGTTTCCGCAGCGCGGCAGCCACGCGCTCGCGGTCGATGGGCTTGACCAGGTAGTCCGAGGCGCCGAGCGTGTAGCCCAGGTTCTTCTCATCCACCATGGTGAGCATGACCACCGGGATGTCGGCCAGGTCGGGATCCGCCTTCAAGGCCGAGAGCACGCTCCAGCCATCCATGCCGGGCATCATCACGTCCAGGGTGATGGCGGCCGGGTGCGTTTCCCGGGCCAGGCGGAGGCCCGCCTCGCCGCTCTCGGCGCACACGACCCGATACCCTTCCTTGCCGAGGAAGCGGGTCATCAGGTCACGCACGGTCGGGTCGTCATCGACGACCAGCACCAGGCTCGCGCCTTCGGGCACCGGGACGGGTCCAGCCACCGCGGCCGGGGACGGCTCCAGCGGCGCTGGCTCCGCCTTGCGGTCGATGACCTCCGCCGGGAGGGTGATGGTGAAGGTCGAGCCCTTGCCATACTCGCTTTCCACGGTGACGTCGCCGCCCATCATCTGGCACAGGCGCCGGCTGAGGGCTAGCCCCAGCCCGGTGCCCCCGTACTTGCGCGTGGTTGAGACGTCGGCCTGCGAGAACTCCCGGAACAGCTTGCCCAACTGCTCGGGGGTCATGCCGATGCCGGTGTCGGCCACGCGGAAGGTCAGCCGGTCGACACCCTGCAGCGTCGCGCGAACGACCTCCAGGGAGACGGTGCCCCGCTCGGTGAACTTGCAGGCGTTGCTGAGCAGGTTGAAGAGCGCCTGGCGGACCTTGGTGAGGTCGGCCCGCATCTCGCCCACGTCGTCGGGGCAGCGGATGGCCAGGGTATTGTGGTTCTTGCCGACGAGCGGCTTGGCGACGGCCGCGACGTCGCGCACCAGGTCCGAGACGCTGAAGACCTCGAGGTAGAGGTCCATCTTGCCGGCTTCGATCTTGGAGAGGTCGAGGATGGCGTTGATCAGCCCGAGCAGGTGCTGCCCCGCCGCCTGGATCTTCTGGAGGTCCGGGACGAAGTCCTCCTGGCCCAGGTCCTCGGCCTCCTCGCGCAGCATCTCGCTGTAGCCGATGATGGCGTTGAGCGGGGTGCGCAGCTCGTGGCTCATGTTGGCCAGAAAGGCGCTCTTGGCCCGGTTGGCCGCCTCGGCCTCCTCCTTGGCGACCTGCATGGCCTCGGTAGCCGCCGCAAGCTGTGCCGTGCGCTCGACCACGCGCTGCTCGAGATGCACGTTCAGCGTCTGGAGTCGTGCCTCCAGGTCCTGCCGGGCGGACGCCATCCCGTTCAGGCTGTGGCCCAGCACCGTCAGCTCGTCGTCGCCGCGCACGGGGGTCCTGGCCACCAGATCACCCCTGGCAATCCGTCCAACGAAGTCCACGTAGTCCTGGATGCGCGTGGTGAACCAGCGGATCACCACCGCGGCCAGCGCCGAGACCAGCAGCACCATCAGCACGGCAATGCCGGCCACCGTGGTGCCGATCGCGGACGCAATCTGGGTGGTGATGATCCCCCTGTCCATCCCCACGTGGACGTGGCCAGCCACGCCCGCCAGGATGGGAGCCGAGATGTCGGTGAAATCCCCCATACCCTCGATGTGGAGGTCCCTGATGGCCAACCCCGCGCTACCGCGGTCGGCGCCATAGACCTCCTGGGGTACAGCGGGGACAAACGTATGGGCCAGGACCTCACCTTGCTCGTCGACGATGAAAACGTAAGCTACCCCCTGAGTCTCGGCATGCTCATCAATCATCGACTGGAGGGTCGAGGCGTCCCTGTTGAGCAGCACCTCCACGCTCGAGCTCGCCAGGTTGTTGGCGATGGCCGCGCCCTTGCTCTGGTACTGCTCGCTGAGCAGGCGATTCAGGTTCCAGGCAGAGATGGCCGACGTGGTCAGGACGATGGCAAGAAAGAGCATCGCTGCCCCGATCAGGGTCTTCTGAAGCAGCCTGGACATGCTCATTTCGCCCACCTCTGCCAATCTCTGATGGCGAGCCACTTCCCTTCGCTGACCGTGTTGTAGTAGACCGCATCCCATCCCTGGTGCTTCTGGGGCCCAAACGTGGCCGGCGAGGCGGTCCCCACATCCAGATACTCCAGGCCCTCCACGACCGGTCGGATGCGGGCTCGCTCGACCGCACTCCCCATCTTCTTGATGATCTCGACGATGGCCCGGGCGTTGAGGTAGCCCTCGAAGCTCACCGCACTGTACCCGAGCGGCCGGTAGCCCTCCTCGGCAACGCCGCTGGGAGGCATGGGATGGTACGTCTCCATCGACTCCCGGTACTCTCTCACCGCGGGGTAGAACGTGTCATCGTAGTTCGGCACAACTTCCGAGTTGATCAGGTTCGCGGTATAGTCCTTTCCCCGCGCTCGGCCTGTTTCGAGCAGCACGTCGAGCAGGCTGCCGCTGCCCACGAACGAAACGTTGGCGATGGGCACGTCCCACCCGGCATCCCGTGCGTCCCTCACCAGGGCGGCGCAGGCAGCATAGGCGCCAATGGAGATGATCGCGTCGGCGTCGGCCTTTCTCAGCAGCTCTACCTGTTGTCTGAGGCTCTGCGCGTAGGGCGTTCCACGCCGATAGGTCGCCTCGCCAGCAATGCTGAGATCGTGCTTCGCCAGCGCTCTCCTGACGCCATCCCAGCCGCTTCGTCCGTAGGAATCGGCCTGGTAGAAGACGGCGATCCTCTTCCGACCAATGGCCACGAATCGATCGACCAGGCCCTCCGTCTCCTGGCGATAGGACGCTCGGAGGTTGAACACGAACGCATCGTAGGGCGGCTCCCGGTGCGGCTGCGCCCCGGTGAACGGAAAGAAGAGCGAGATGTGCTTGTCGCTGTAGCGCTTGAGCAGCGGCAGCACCCTGGTGACCGTCGGGGTTCCTACGTAGCCGAAGAGCAGGAAAGCGTTGTCCTCTTCGACCAGCTTCATGGTGTTCTGGATCGCAGGGGTGGGGTTGTACCCGTCGTCGTACGCCCTGATCGTGATCTTCTTGCCGCTGACGCCCCCAGCCCTGTTGACCTGCTCGAGATAGGCCAAGGAACCTCGGTAGAGCTCGTTGCCCAGCCCCGCCGACGGGCCTCGAAACGCCGCCGACATCCCGAGCACGATGTCCCCGGCCGCACTGCCCCCCGCGGACGCTGGCGGGCGCGCCACTGGCGTGGGCCGCGCCGACTCCGCGGCGGGCAGGGGCTGGAGACAGGCAGTGAGCACGAAGATCAGACTCAGCAGAGCGCAGAGCCGCTGGAGCAGCCTGTTCATGCCCGCGCGGCAATGGTTTGCACCGGGCTCAAGCCGATCAAGGTGGGGCGGGCAGGGCCTGGCTCACGCTTTCTACTGATCCCTGCATAAGGATCTAAACATCGTTGCGCACGGGCATCGTAGCGCGGGGGCTTGTCCCCCGCCCCGCGCCCCGCAGGCTGGGTGCCCACGGGCGGGGGACAAGCCCCCGCGCTACGGGTCTCAGGCGATGCTTGGATCCTTATGCAGCGATCGGTAGACACTGCTGCACGTCCTTTCGCGCCCGAACTGCCCGTCGAGCGCATCCCAACAGCGACCCCACTAGGCGTGGGCGGCGACGCTCTGGCGAATGCAGGCCGCTACCCGGTCGCGCACCTCGCCCAGCAGCTCCTCGCGGCTGTAGCTCCCCTTCTGGAGGATGCGCTCCACGTAGCCGTTCAGCCGCAATCGGTCTTCCGTGGTCAGGTCCTTCGCGGTCACCACCACCACGGGGATCGACTGCCACTCGGTCCGCTGCCGCAACTCGGTGACGAACTGGAAACCGTCCATCTCCGGCATCATCAGGTCGAGCAGGATCAAGTCCGGCCGCTGCCGGGCCACCTGCTCCAGGCCGACCCGGCCATTCTCCGCCTCGACCACGCTCCAGCCCTCGCGCTCCAGCATCCTGCGCGTCATCTCGCGGATCGACGGATCGTCCTCCACCACCAGGACCTGGCGGGCGTGTGGCTCGCGCTCGTGCTCCTTCAGGATAGCGACCAGGCGCTCCCGGTTGATCGGCTTGGTCAGGTACTCCGTCGCCCCCAGCGCGTAGCCCAGGTTCTTGTCGCCCACCATGCTCATCATGATGACCGGGATGTCGGCCAGCATGGGGTCGGCCTTCAAGGCCGCCAGCACAGTCCAGCCGTCCATGCTGGGCATCATCACGTCCAGGGTGATGGCCGCGGGGCGCAGCTCACGGGCCAGCCGCAGGCCCTCCTCGCCGCCCGAGGCGGTCACCACGCGATAGCCTTCCTTGCTCAAGAAGCGGGTCATCAGGTCGCGCACCGCCGGATCGTCGTCGATGGCCAGCACGACCGTCGCCCCCGGCGCCACCGGCTCGGGCCGAGGCTCCGGGCGCGACGCAGGTGGCGCCTTACGCTCGATGCCCAGGGCTGGCAGCTCGATGGTGAAGGCGCTTCCTTTGCCGTACTCGCTCTCGACGGTGATGTCGCCGCCCATCATCTGGCACAGGCGTCGGCTGAGGGCCAGCCCCAGCCCGGTGCCCCCGTACTTGCGGGTGGTCGAAGCGTCAGCCTGGGTGAAGGGCTGGAACAGCCTGGCCAGTTGCTCGGAGGTCATGCCAATGCCCGAGTCGGCTACGCGGAAGGTGATCCAGTCGACGCCGTCCACCGTCCGGCGGGCCACCTCCAGCGTGATCGTGCCCCGCTCGGTGAACTTGGAGGCGTTGCTGAGCAGGTTGAAGATCGTCTGGCGCACCTTGGTCAGATCGGCGTGCATCGAGCCGAGGTCGTCGGGGCCGCGGACCTCCAGCTTGTTGTGCTTGTTTGCTACCAGCGGCTGGACGACGGAGACCGCGTCCTGGATCATCTCCGCGAGGTCGAAGGTTTCCAGGTAGAGGTCCATCTTGCCGGCTTCGATC
>JACQUR010000385.1 GCA_016210245.1 Chloroflexota bacterium | reverse complement strand
TGCTCAACAACGGCGGCGGCGCCTGGGACAACGCCAAGAAGTTCATCGAGGCCGGCTTCCTGAAGGGGGAGGACGGCGAGGTGCTGGGCAAGCGCACCCCGGCCCACGCCGCGGCGGTGGTGGGCGACACGGTGGGGGATCCCTTCAAGGACACGGCGGGGCCGTCGCTGCACGTGCTGATCAAGCTGCTCAGCACCATCACCCTGGTCCTCGCGCCGCTGTTCCTGCGGTAGAGATCGCGGTCGGCACAGGCGAGCCGCCTGTGCCACCGGGGTCCCACGTAGAGATCGCGGTCGACAGATTTCTGGGAGCGGATTCCAGTCCGCTCCCAGAAATCCTCGACCGCAGTGTGCTTCTGCCGATCGTGCGATAATGGGGCGGATGGCAGGAGGCGCACCATGGAGGGCCTGAGGCCAGCGAGCACGAGCCGCCTCGTGTCGGCCCGGAGGAACGGATCTGTGTGGGCGCTGGGCTGTGGCAGCCTCAGGTGGGCCATGGGCGGCTTCAGCGCCGCCATCGGGGCGCTGATGCTGGTGGCGCCGCACCAGTTCGAAGCGCCGCACTACGCCGCGTTCCAACCGTACTTGCCCTGGTGGGGGGCCGCCTTCCTGCTGGCGGGAGTCGGGCTGCTGTGCGTTTCCGTCCTCGCGCCGCAGCGCACGCTCGAAGTCACCGCGCACCTCTTCGCTGGCGCTGTGCAGGGGGTGCTGGCCTACGGTTTCCTGGCCACAGGCACCTGGACCGGGGCGTCGACCCACCTGGTCCTGGGCCTGGGAACGGCGCTGGCCCCGTTCCTGCCCCGGAGCCGGCTGGACCGCCCCGGGGCCGGCGGCGACCTGTTCGCTCTGCTGATGGGGGCGGGCACGGCCCTGAGCGGCCTGGTGATCCTCACCCTGCCCGAACAGCTCAGCGCCTCGGTCTATGACCTGGCCCGCCCCTACCTGCCCTGGTTCGGGGTAGCGTACCTCGGCACCGGGCTGGGGCTCGTCGCGGCCCACCTCCACCCCTCCCCACCACGGGTGGCCTTCTGGGCCGCGCACCTGCTCCTCGCCAGTGCCCTGTTCGCCTTTCTCGTGGCCGTGCCCCTGCCCTCCCGGGCCTGGATCGGCATCACCTCCCACGGTGGCTTCGGGACGGTGCTCCTGCTGCTGCCCTGGCTGCGCTCCCGTCTGCGCTTCGTCGACCTGTCCTCCCTCAAGACGCGGCTGGCTCTGGCCCTGGCCGTGGCCGTCGCCCTGCCGCTCATCGTGGGGGTGGCCCTGGGGGAGGGGCAAGCGGAACGCTCCATCACGGCCGAGACGCTGAGCGTCCAGCAGGGCATGGCCACCGTGCTGGCCCAGTCTGTGGCCGACTACGTCGCCTTCCACCGCGCCGCCGTGGCCGCCCTGGCCGCTCAGCCCGGCTTGCTCGACCTGGCGCCGGACGCGCAGCGGGCTCGCCTGGGCGCGGTCCACCGTGCCTACCCCGCCTTCGTCGTCCTGTCCACCTTCGACGCCGACGGCCGGCCCTTCGTCCGCAGCGACGACCGTCCCCTGATCTCCGGCGCCGAGTTCCGGGCGTTCCAGGATGCGCGCCGCACCGGCGAGCCCGCACTGGATATCCTGATCGGGCCGCTCATCGGCCGCCCGGTCTTCGCCTTTGGAGCGCCCGCCCACGCCCCTGATGGCCGGTTTGCCGGCCTCGTGGCGGGCGTGCTCGAATCCGAGCGGTTGGTCGACCTGCTCACCGCCGGCAGCGACCGCGAGGACATGCGGCTGTACCTGGTCGATGCCAGCGGGCGCGTCATTGCCCATCCGGAGGCCGGGCTCGTGGCCTCCTTCGCCGACCTCGCCGCGGCGCCGCCGGTCGCGGCGCTGCTCGCCGGGCCTGGCCGCGCCGGTGCGCTCGCCTATGGCGGCCAGGCCGGCGCATGGCTCGCCGGCTACGCCCGCGTGCCGGGGCTGGGCTGGGGCGTCGTGGCCGAGCAACCCGCCGCCGCCGCGCTGGCCAGCAGTCGCGCTCAGCGGGACCTGCATTTCGGGCTGCTGTTGCTGGCCATGGTTGTTGCGGCGGCCTTTGGCGTGGTTGCTGCGGGCTGGCTGGTAGCGCCGCTCAGGAGCCTGGCCAGGGCCGCGGGTGACCTGGCGGCCGACTATCGCATCACCCCGCTGCCCAAGAGCCACGTCACCGAGATCGCTTACCTGTCCACCGCCTTCAGCGAGATGCGCGACCGCCTGGCCGCGCGAACGGCCGAGCGCGAGCGGGCGGAGCAGGAGGTCCGGGCCCGCGCCCGCACGCTCACCGCCCTGCACGAGGTGGCGGTGGCCACCAGCGGGGTGCTCGCCCCCGCTACGCTCGCGGGGCTGGTCGTCGACTACGCCCGCGATTTGCTCGGTGCGGACTCCGCCGGCCTCTTCTGGTGGGACGCGGAGGCGGGCATCCTCCGCCCGCTCGGCGAGAACGACCCTGGCCTGGCCGCGCTCGACCGGAAGCTCCGCCCGGGCCAGGGGGTTTCGGGCGTCGCCTTCCAGCGCGCCGAGCCGGTCGTGGTGGAGGACTACGCGGCCTGGGAGCACGCCACCTCCTGGGGCGTCGCGGGCGGCATCCGCAGCACTGTGGCCGTGCCGCTGCTGGTCAGCGACCGCGCCCTGGGCGCCCTGGGGGTCCGCAGTGGCGTCCCGCGCCGGTTCGAGCCGGAGCAGGTGCAACTCCTGGCCCTCTTCGCCGCCCAGGCGGGGCCGGCCCTGGAGGCAGCCCGGCTGCACGCCGAATCGGAGCGCCGACGGGCCGAGGCCGAGGCGGCGCAGCGCCGCCTGGCCTTCCTGGCCGAGGCGAGCAACGCGGTCACCGGCTCGCTCGACTACGAGGCCACGCTGGCTACCGTCGCTCGCCTGGCAGTGCCCTCCCTCGCCGACTACTGCATGGTCGACCTGGTCCGAGCAGATGGATCGCTGGGCCTCGTGGCCGTGGCCCACGCCAACCCGGCGCGGGAGGAGCTGCTGCGCGAGCTGCGGCGTTGCTACCCACCCGACTCCAACGGGCCGCACCCGGTCGCGCGGGTGCTGCGCACCGGCCAGCCGGAGCTGATCCCCGAATTCTCCGACCCGCTGCTGGAAACCATCGCCCAGGACGCCGAACACCTCAGGCTGGCCCAGGAGCTGGGGTCGAAGTCCTTCCTGGTGGCGCCGCTGGTGACGCGCGGGCGGACGCTCGGGGTGATCAGCTTCGCCTCCGATTCTCACCGCCGTTATGGCCCGGCCGACCTGGCCCTGGCCGAGGACCTCGCCCACCGCTGCGCCCTGGCCATCGACAACGCGCGCCTCTACCAGGAGGTCCAGCAGGCGCTGCGCACCCGCGACGAGTTCCTGGCCGCGGTCACCCACGACCTCAAGAACCCGCTGACGATCATCAAGGGCCACGTCCAGTTGCTGCAGCGGCGCGCCGGCCGGGCGAGCATGGAGGGACTGGCCGATGGGCTGGGGAAGATCGACGCCGGCGCGCGGAAGATGACCGCGTTGATCAACGAGTTGCTGGACGTGGCCTCCCAGCAGACGGGCCGGCCGCTGGCGCTCGACCGCCGCCCCACCGACCTCGTGGCGCTGGTCCGCCAGGCGGTCGCCGAGCACCAGCAGGTGACCCAGCGCCACCGGCTGCGGGTTGAGACCACAGTGGCGGAAGCGACGGGGCTCTGGGATGCGGCCCGGCTGGAGCGGGTGCTGGGCAACCTGCTCAGCAATGCCATCAAGTACAGCCCCGAAGGGGGGGAGATCGCGGTGCGGATCGCGCGGGAAGAGGCTGGGTCCGTGGAGGAGGGCAAGGCAGAAGCCTGGGCGCTGGTGGCGGTGCGGGACCAGGGGCTGGGAATCCCACGGGCGGACCTGGATCGAGTGTTCGAGCGGTTCCAGCGAGGCGGCAACGTGGCCGGGCGGATCCCCGGCACGGGTCTGGGGCTGGCGGGGGTGCGCCAGATCGTCGAGCAGCACGGCGGGTGTATCGGGGTCGAGAGCCAGGAGGGCGTGGGCAGTACCTTCACCCTGCGCCTGCCGCTGGCCGACGATCTTGGGCGAGCGGGAGGGTGAGGGCCAAGCCATGCCAGGTTTGCTCGACATGCCGCTGCAACGGAAAATCGGGCTCCTCGTCCTGGTCGGATTGCTCCTGATGTTCGGGCTCTTCGGCCTGCTCGGGGCGCTGCTGGCGGACGACCACGCCCGGCAGACCGCCGATGAACGGCTCGTCATCGCTCAGCTCACCGTCTCGTTCCTCGACAGCGAGATCGAGGAGCAGTTCAGGCAGTTGGAAACGGCCGCTGCCCTGGCTGCCGATGCCACGGATGACCTTGGGAGCCAGCAGCACCTCCTGCGAGACCTGTTGCGGCAGCCGGAGCCGTTCGTCACCAGCGTGTTCCTGACCGATCGGACGGGCCGTCTTCGCTGGGCCGAACCCGCCGAGTTGGCCGAGCTGGGTGCGGACCTGTCGTCCTATCCGCACGTGCGCGCGCCGCTGGCGACCGGCGCGCGTTACGTCTCTGGTGTCCACACCATGGGCGCTACCGGCAACCCGACGGCTGTCCTCGCGGTTCCCGTCATCGGCCCGGATGGTGTGCCCGTGGGCGTGCTCGGCGCGGCCATCGACCCGAACCATCGGGCGCTGCACGATCTCGTGGCCGCCGCGCGCCAACTCGGCCAGACCGGCCACGCCGAACTGGTCGACCAGGTGGGCCGGGTCATCGTCTCCTCGGAGCCGAGCCGCGTGCTCGAGCCCGGCGAACATCCGGAGTTCTACCGTCCGCTGCTCGAGCGCCGAGCCAGCGACGTGGGCACCACCGGCCCGATAGGCGACGAGGATGCTGCCGAGCGGGGCCAGCGGCACGTCATGGCCTTCGTGCCCCTGGTGCATGCCCCCTGGGGTCTGCTGCTCGGCGGCTCCGAGGCCGAGTTCCTGGCTCTGGCCCACCGCTGGCTCTGGCTCACGGCGATAGTTGGTGGCCTCTCGCTCGTGATCGCGCTCTTCCTCGTCTGGGTGACCACGCGCAGCGTGGCCCGCCCCGTTCAAGCTCTCACCACTGCCAGCCGTCGCATCGCGGCTGGCGATCTGGCCACACCGGTGCCGAGCCTTGGCGAGGGCGAGGTCCGCGCGCTGGCCGAGGCCTTCGACGACATGCGCCGGCACCTGCGGCAGGCGCTGGAAGCGCTGGCGGTCGAGAAGAGCCGCTATCAGGCGATCGTCGGGTCGATGGCCGACGCCGTGTTCACCACCGACGCCCAGCTCCGCGTCACCGCGTTCAACCCCGCCGCGGAGGCGCTGACCGGCCGCTCCGCCGCGGAGGTGCTGGGGCGTCCCTGCCTGGAGGTTGTGCGGCCGGTCGACGACCAGGGCAAGACCGCGTGCTCGGACAACTGCCCGCTGCTGCGAGCTTCATCGGCAGCTTCCCCGACGGTGGCCAAGGAGACAATTCGCCGGCGCGACGGGCGGGCTGTGGTGGTGGCGACGGCGCGCTCCGCGATCCACGACCATAGCGGCACGCTGGCCGGTGTGGTCCACGTGCTGCGCGACATCTCGGCGGAGGAGGAGTTGAGCCGGCTCAAGGACGAGTTCCTCTCCACGGTGTCCCACGAGCTGCGGACGCCGCTCAGCTTCGTCAAGGGCTACGCCTCCACCTTGCTCCTGCCCGACGGCCCCCGGGACGAGGCAACCACCCGGCGCTGTCTGCAAGTCATCGTCGAGGCGAGCGACGAACTGCAGGAACTGGTCGACAACCTGCTCGACATGTCCAGGATCGGGGCCGGGGCGCTCAGCGTTGAGCCGCAGCCGGTGCGGTTGGAGGTCCTCGCTCGGGCGGCGGTCGAGCGGGCGCGGGTGCGGGCCCAGGGCCACCGCGTGCAGGTCGCGGTGACGGCAGGCCTTCCCCTGGTGTCCGCCGACCCGCACCGCATCGAGCAGGTGCTCTACAATCTCCTCGACAACGCTATCAAGTACTCTCCCGAGGGTGGGCGAGTAACCATCGCGGCGGAGGCCGCCGCGGCAGAAGTGCTGGTGAGCGTGGCCGACGAGGGCCTGGGCATTCCGCCCGAGGAGATGAGCGGGCTCTTCGAGCGTTTCCATCGCGGCAAGACCGCGCGGGCCCGGCACATCGGTGGCAGCGGCCTCGGTCTGGCGATCTGCAAGGGCATCGTCGCCGCGCACGGTGGGTGCATCTGGGCCGAAAGCCCGGTCCCGGGGCGCCCGCCGGGTGCTCTGCCAGGTACCGTGATCTGCTTCACCTTGCCTACCGAGGCCGGCCGCTCGGGTTGCGCCCCTCCGGCCGAGCTGCGGGCCAGCGGGGCGACCGTTGGTGCGGCGCAGTTGACTTCAGCCACGGTGGAGCCGATGTGAGCAAGCCGTGTGTGCTGGTGATCGACGACGAGCGACGGTTCCGCGACCTGCTCGAGCTCAACCTCACCCGGCGCGGCTACCGGGTCGTGCTCGCGCCGGACGGCCTGGCCGGGCTCAACCTCCTGGAGCGCGAGGCACCCGACCTGGTCATCCTCGACCTGATGCTGCCGGACCTCGACGGCTACGAGGTCTGCCGCCGCATGCGCGAGTATTCATCGGTGCCGATCATCGTGCTGACCGCCAGGGCTGAGGAGGCGCACAAGGTGCGCGGACTGCGGCTTGGCGCTGACGACTACGTCACCAAGCCCTTTGGAGCGGAGGAGCTCCTGGCGCGGGTGGAGGCCGTGCTGCGGCGCAGCCACCAGCCCCTGGAGGCGGTATCGCCGACGATCTTCGCCAGCGGCGAGCTGGTGATCGATTTCGCGCAGCGTCGCGTCACCGTGCGCGGGCGCGAGGCGAGCCTGAGCCCGGGCGAGTACAAGCTGCTCCACCACCTGGCGCTCAACGCCGGGCGGGTCCTGGTCCACGAGGAGCTGCTTCGGCGGGTCTGGGGCCCGGGGTACGAGGGCGAAACCGAGTTGCTCCACGCCGCGATCTGGCGGCTGCGCCACAAGCTCGAGGATGATCCGACCCGGCCGCGCTACGTGCTCGCCAGGCGCGGCATCGGCTACTGGCTGGCCCGCGCAGCCACCTCCTGAGCCCCGATCCGGGTGGTCACCTCTCCCTCGCGCACCCAGGCGCACCCTTGGGCTGAGGTCGGTGGGGCGGGCGTCTCTGCCCGCCTGTGGCCCCGGGGTGCGGGCGGGCGGGCCAGGTCGGTGGGGCGGGCGTCTCTGCCCGCCTGTGGCCCCGGGGTGCGGG
>JACQUR010000402.1 GCA_016210245.1 Chloroflexota bacterium | reverse complement strand
GACCAGCGGGCGGAGCGACTCCCCCTTCCCACGCACCCCACTACCAGCTCTAGCCGAATGGCCCGGGGAGACGACCAGCAGGCGGAGCGACTCCCCCTTCCCTGGCAGGGAAGGGGGCGGGGGGGTTAGGTCCGGTCCTCCCTCTCCGCGTCCCCGAGCGCCACCTGTTCCAGCCCCGGCCACAGCTCGTCCAACCGGGGGCTGGCCGGGAACGAGACCAGGTGGCCGGGGCAGCGGCAGTCGGAGCTGCCAAAGCCCGGGCAGAGCTGTCCGCCGGGCAGGGAGGCCAGGGCGCGCGCCAGGGCGCACTCGCGCCGCTCCGCCCCCGGCACCACCCATACCTGCGCCAGGCGCCCGGCCTGGTGCAGGTAGTCGACGTGCCAACGCACGGCGCGATTCGGGCTCAGGTGGTGTCTCAGGCGTGCGCTCAGCCCCCGCAGCGCGCTGCCCGCGTAGACGTGCCAGCCAGAGGGGAAGGCGCGCTGGCCCAGGCGCCCGACAGGCAGTTCCAGGCGCGACTCGGTGCAGATCACCAGCAGGTAGCTGCCCGGCTGGGCCAGCGCGGGTGAGGGCATCTGTAGTGGTCAGTGGTCAGTGACCGCTAGAGAGTGCAGATTTGAGATTGCAGAGTGCAGATTGAGGAAATCTGCACTCTGCAATCTCAAATCTGCACTCTCCGTGTCTCCGTACTGATGGCTTCCTTACTGCAAGGTGTCCGAAGACGGTGGCTCCAGGCCGGCCTGGAGGGCGACGATCGCGGCTTCCAGGCGGCTGTGGACCCCCAGCTTGGCCAGGACATTCTGGACGTGATTGCGGGCCGTAGCGGGGCTGATGGACAGCCGCTGCGCGATGTCCGGGGCGGTGGCGCCGGCCATGATGAGCAGCAGCACCTCGCGCTCCCGCGAGGTCAACCAGTGTACCCGCTCGACGCGCGCGCGCTCGTCGGCAGAGGGCGCCTGGTCAGCGGGCGGCACGGGTTCCAGCGTGGGGAGGTCTTGCTGGCGCAACACGTGGATCAGCAACCCGTCGGCATCGGTGCGCATGAATCCGACCGTGTAGGACCGGCGCTCCCCTTTGCCCGTCCGCAGATCCAGGCCGAAGGCGGGGACCGTCCTGCCGCGCCGCGCTGCCCGCATCACCCAGCACCTCGGGCCACACTCCGCCCGTCCGGCCGCGTGGCGCCCGGCCAGCAGCTCGAAGCAGTGCCGGCCGAGCGCCCGGGCGACCGGCACCCCCAGCATGCGCTCGGCCCGCGGGCCCCACCAGACGATGCGGAAGTCCGGCCCGACGACGAACACTGCGTCGCTAGTCTGGTTGAAGAGCTGCGTAAACCAGCGGAAGAGATCGCCCTCGCGCTGCGGAGAGAGCAGGCTGAGCATCGCCGCCGAGGATCCAAAGGGCTGTTTCACGATATCCGCCAGCTTCGCGAGAGAGTCGGGCGCGAAGTCGAACGAGCGCAAGCCCCCCGTCCAGCACGCACGCCGCCCCTCCAAGCCGCGAGCGGGCACGCCGTGCCGAGGTCGCAGGAGACCTTCGGAGTCCGATTCCGCCCCAGCATACAGTCCCGGCGGGAGCAGCGCCACGCCCTGTAGGGTGGGTTTGCCGCTCACCCGTTGGGGTGGGCTGGGCGACGCTGGAGTGCGGATCCGGAGTGGCGCGGTGCTGCGCGAGGCCAGGAGTGCAGGCGCCTCCTCCCACCGGCGGAGCATGTGGGAGCGGCACGGCATGCCGTGCCGCTCCCACACGCTCCGCCGTGGGGGTAAGGGTGGGGCAGAGGGTCCTTCCGGTCAGCCTGAAACCTTCACCGCCTCCAGTGCGGCCTGGGCGATCTCCTCATCCTCTTGCGACGAGGCGCCGCTGAAGCCGATCGCCCCGATCACGTCCTCGCCCACTCGGATGGGCAGGCCGCCCTGAGTGGGCACGAAGCGGCCGCCCATGCGGACGATCATGGCCGAGGGCACCGGCGCGCCGGGCGCCCAGCGCTGCTGCATCTCCAGGCCCGAGCGCCGAAACAGGGCCGCGGCCGCGGCTTTGCCGTGGGCGATGTCTGGCGTCAGGGGCGCGGCCTTGTCCATGCGCCCGACGGCCACCACGTAGCCGCCGCTGTCCACGACCGCGATGCTGACGCGCAGGCCCCTGCCCTCAGCCGTGGCCACCCCTACCTGGACCATCTTCTGCGCAGCTTCGAGTGTGAGTGCCATAGGTTCCTCCCTCCGTTCTACTTGGTTGTGTTTCGCTTGAAGGTTGGAGGTTGAAGGTTGGATTCTCCAACCTCCAACCTCCAACCTCAGCCAGCACCAGGTCCGCACCAGGACGTTCCGGCCGTGCCACCGGTCCACGTCGCGGAATGCGCCGGTTAGGGCCTTGTAGCGCGATTGTAGTGGCGAGAGGTGTTCGACGTACAGCGGAGCGGGTGAGAATCAGCCGAGGATCTCGTCGACGCCGATGTGCAGCTCTGGGAAGGCAAGCGGCGCGAGCGTCTCGCCGCGCCGCACCGTCTGGGCAGTCCGATAGCCGGTCGGAGATGGGTCGCAGTAGACCGTCACGCTGCGTCTCTCGAGGTCGATGAGCCAGACCTCGGGGATCCCACTCTGCGCGTAGCGCGGCACTTTCACCCGACGGTCGAAGCTGGACGAGGTTTCGGCGACCTCGATGGCGAGCAGCACGTCCTCGGGGCCGGGATGGTCTGCGGCGTAGAGCTCGGGCCCGGGGCGCAGGAGCACCACGTCGGGTTGGGGCTCCGAATAGTCGCCGAGACGAATCGGCCCCTGCACGCTGACCAGCGCGCGGCGTCCGAGCCGCTCGGTGAAGAGGTGGGTGAGCTCGATCACGCAGCGCTGGTGGCGGGGATCGATCGGTGCCATCTCAAGGATCTCTCCGTCGATCAGCTCGACGCGATCATCTTCACCCAGGATGCCCGCCTCGGCCATCCGGCCATACTCGCCAACTGTGAACCGCCGTCGCTCCGGGTACACCGTCATCTCGGGCCTCCCGTGACATTGTAGCCGGTGGCGAGCTAGTCCTGAGTGCTGAGTCCTGAGTGCTTGGTCCTCACTCAGGACTCAGCACTCAGGACTCAGCACTCCGCCTGCTGCAGGTGCTGCCAGACCACAACGGGTGACATGGGCAGGCTGCGCACCTTGACCCCCAGGGGCGCCAGGGCATCCTCCACAGCGTTGGCCAGGCAGGGCGGGGGACCCACCGTGCCCGTCTCGCCGGAGCCCTTGTAGCCGCCCGGGGTGAAGGGCGTGGGGGTCACCAGGTGGTCAAGGGTGTACTCCGGGATCTCCATCACCGTGGGCAGGAAGTAGTCCTTGAAGCTCTGGTTGCGGAGCTGGCCGTTCTCATCGTAGGTCAACTCCTCGTACATCGCCCCGCCGATCCCGTGGGCCAGCGCGCCCAGGTGCTGGCCCTGCACGATGCGCGGGTTAAGGATGTTCCCGCAGTCGTGTACGCTCACGTACTTGAGGATGCGCAGGTACCCGGTCTGGCGGTCGATCTCCACCACCGCCACCTCCGCGTCGTAGGGGAAGCCGGAGAACATCGCCACCCGCCCGTTCTTGTCGGCGGGGAAGTCGATGTTCGGGTCGCGATAGTGGCAGGTCAGCTCCAGCCCCGGCTCGTCACCCTCGGGCAGGTCGTGAATGCGGTGGTAGGCGGTGCGGGCGATCTGCTGCATGGCGATGCGCCTGGACGGGTTGCCCTTCACCCGCACCTCGTTGTCGACCAGCTCCAGGTCGCTCGGTGCCACCTCCAGCAGGTGGCCGGCGATGCGCTGGATCTTCTCCTTCAGCTTGCGCGCAGCCACGATCACGCTGGAGGTGCCCACGATGGAGAAGCGGCTGGAGTAGGAGCCGGTGCCGTACGGCGTGTTGCGTGTATCGCCCTCCAGCACTGAGACCTGCCCGTAGTCCAGTCCCAGCTCCTCGGCCACGAGCTGCGAGATGGTAGTCCAGTGGCCCTGGCCCTCGTCGTTGCCGCCGTGGAAGACATGTACCTGGCCCTGCGGGTCCATGCGGATCGTGGTGCTGAAGTAGCCGGAGTTGTAGGAGCCCATGCGAGTGGACGACGACGGCTCCACGACCGTGGCGATGCCGATGCCGAACAGCTTGCCCTCCTGGCGCTTCTGGTGCTGGAGTTGGCGCATGGCCTCGTAGTCGGCCAGCTCCAGCGCGCGGCGGAGCGCCGCCGGGTAGTTGCCGCTGTCGTAGCGCGACCCGGTGGCGCACACGTAGGGGAACTCCTCGGGCTGGATGAAGTTCTTGAAGCGCATCTCGGCCGGGTCCAGGCCCAGGTGGCGGGCGGCGATGTCTACCATGCGCTCGATCACGTAGGAGGCCTCGGACTTGCCGAAGCCGCGGTGCGCGCCCAGGGGCGTCTTGTTGGTCACCACCCCGTAGAGCTGGCAGGCGTAGTTCTGGATGCGGTACGTGCCCGGCACGTACATGGTGGTGGTGACGATGGACGCGAAGCCGCCCACCGGGTAGGCGTCGCCGATGTTGGCGTAGATGGTGTCGCGCACGCCCAGGATGGTCCCATCCCGCTTGAGCGCCATCTCGAGGTAGTGGGTCTGCTCGCGGGCGTGGTTCGTGGCCACCATGTGCTCGCGCCGCGTTTCGATCCACTTGACCGGCCGCTCCAGCAGGATAGCCGCCAGCGACACCACCAGCTCCTCGGGGTAGAAGCCCCACTTCTGGCCGAAGCCGCCGCCGATGTGGGGGGCAATGACCCGCGCCTTCAGGTGTGGGGGCTCCTGGAAGCTGTCCTCCAGCAGCGCCGCCACCACGTGGGGGATCTGGGTGGAG
>JACQUR010000401.1 GCA_016210245.1 Chloroflexota bacterium | reverse complement strand
GGCGAAGGAGTTGAGCTGGTCGACCATGATGTTGATGGTATCCTTCAGCTCCAGGATCTCCCCTTTGGCCTCGACGGTGATCTTCTTGGTCAGGTCTCCGTTGGCGACGGCCGTCGTCACTTCCGCGATGTTTCTTACCTGTCCGGTGAGGCTGGCCGCCATGAAGTTCACGCTATCGGTCAGATCCCGCCAGGTTCCGGAGACCCCCTTCACCTCCGCCTGGCCTCCCAGCTTCCCCTCCGTGCCCACCTCCCTCACCACGCGGGTCACTTCCGAGGCGAAGGAGTTGAGCTGTTCCACCATGGTGTTGGCCATCCTGGCCGTCTGGAGGAAACCTCCCCGCAGCGGCCTTCCCTCCGGTTCCAGCGCCATCCTCTGGGACAAGTCTCCCTGTGCGACGCCCGTGATGAGGCGGGTCAACTCGTTGGTGGGGCGCACCAGGTCGTCGACGAGGCTGTTGAGGGAATCACTGGCCCCCTTCCAGGAGCCCGCTACCTCTCCCAGGGAGGATCGCTCGGAGGTCCCTCCTTCCTTGCCGACGACCCGGCTCATCCTCTGGAGTTCCTCAGCGAAGCGAGCGTTGAGCTCGATGACGTCATTGAGGGTGTCGGCTATCTTGCCGGCCATGCCGGTCCACTCCACCGGCATGCGGACCGAGAAATCACCCTTCTTGACCGCTACCAGGGTTCTCAGCAGTAGGGCTGGATCCAGAGCATCCGAATCCGAGGCTCTCCTCTTTCCCTCCATGGTGGCGACGTCCTCCTAGACAAATGGCGCAGGCAGTGAACCGTGTGGCATACAACATACATACAACATCTGGATGATCACCGCTACTTCGGGCGTCTAGCGGAGCGCTTGAGCCACTCCGGTGGGGCGGGCGCGGGGGCCCAGGGTCCTGGCGACCGGGACTCGCGCAGTGCCTGGCCTCTGCGCGACTGCACGAAAGCCAGGGTGAAACTGTCCTGGTGTCGCTGGTGAGGAGACGTTCACCACGACCTGGAGAGCCCACCTTGGCTTCAGTCTGGCAGTACCCTGGTGCGGTCACCGACGCAAAGGCCAGCATGCTTCGTGCCATCAGACCACGATTGGCTGCCCTGTCGCACCTGTAGCGCCCTACCCCGGCGTCGGGAACAACCCCACCGGCTCGAAGCTCCCTGCCAGCACGCGGCTGGGGTCGGCGCCCAGGTGGTCGCGGAGAAGGGCGGCGTAGACGGAGCGGAAGTCCAGCTTGAACTTCAGGTCGCCGTTGCGGTCCAGGTCGCCCAGGCTCGGGTACTCGCCGTAGAGGCCGCCCTGGACGCGGTTGCCAACGACGAACAGGGGCTCGGCCGTGCCGTGGTCGGTGCCGCCCGAGCCGTTCTCGCGGGCGCGGCGGCCGAACTCGGAGAAGGTCATGATGAGCACCTGGTCCTGCTGCTTGAGGTTGGCCAGGTCTTGCAGGAAGGCGTCCAGCGCCTCGGCCAGGTGCTTCATCAGGGTCGCGTGCGGGTTCTTCTGGTTGCCGTGGGTGTCGAAGCCGCCAAGCTGCACCGAGAACAGGCGGGTGCCCAGGTTCGCAGCCAGCACCTGGGCCACCATCTTCAACTGGTTGGCCAGCGGGTTGTTGGCCGGGTACTGGACCGGCGTCTGGTAGCCCTCGGCCGCCCGGTGCAGTTGCTCCGAGGCCGCCAGCGCGTTCAACGTGCCCTGGCGGATCAGCGCCTCGTAGGGCGACCAGGTGCCCGTCTGGGCGTAGATGTTCTGGAGGGTGCGGAGCTGGAACTGGCGATCGTTGCGGTAGCGGGTATCGGTCTGGAAGGAGAAGGCGCCCAGGTTGGACACGGCCGGCACCAGGATAGTCTGGGTCCAGAACAGCGTGTTCAACTGGTCGCCCACGCTCAGGGCGGGCAGCGCACCCTCCTGGCCGCACTGGCAGGCCTCCAGGTAGCGCCCCAGCCAGCCCGAGCGCTCGAACGTATCCGGGCGCGCGGAGTGCCAGATGTCCATGCTGCGGAAGTGGGAGCGGTCCGGGTTGGGGTAGCCCACCCCCTGGACGATGGCTACCCGGCCCTGGTCGTACAGGTCCTTGAGCCTGGCGAGGTTCGGGTGCAGGCCGAGGCCGTCCGTGAGTGGGAGCGCCTCGGCTGGCTTGAGGCCCAGGTTCGGGCGAAGCTGGGCATAGGCCGGGTCGCCAAACGGGACGAGCGTGTTCAGCCCGTCGTTGCCGCCCGACAATTGCACCACCACCAGGATGTTGCTCGCCTTGGTCGGGTCCAGGACTCCGAACCCCTGCTCGGCCGCGGCCTGGGGGTCCAGCGCGACCGCGGTGCGGGTGAGAAAGGCCGGGGTGGAAAGCCCGGAGGCGACCAGGAGCGCGGCCCGCTTCAGAAAGTCGCGGCGAGTGAAAGCCACTTTCCTTCTTCCTCGAATCTGTAGGGGCGGACCTGCGTGTCCGCCCCGTCTTCCAGCGCGGACGGGACCTGGGCAGACACGCAGGTCCACCCCTACCCAGTCACGCCAACTGGTACGTGGGCAGCGCCATGACCAGGTGAACCAGGCCGCGCACCCTGGCGTCGATCGAGCGCTCGTCCACCACGAACGCGCCATCGGGAGCCAGGTAGTCGAGCAGCGCCTGGCGGGCTTCGGGGGTCAGGTCGCCATCCACCAGCAGGCCCGTGTAGTAGTCCACGAGTGCCTCCGCGCTGCTCAGCCCCTTCGACTGCACCTGTGCAGCGACGTCGGCGAAATAGGGTTTGGCGGGGTCGCGCCCGGTGGCGAGGCGGTTGGCGAAGTTGAAGCGCTCGAACAGGGTGGCGGCGTTGATCCACCGCTCGCCGCCCTTCCAGCCGCTCACGTCCGGTGGGTTGAGCAGGTCCTGGCCCATGCGGCGGGCGAACTGGGTGACGTCGCGGCCCACGTTGGCCACGTCGAGCGCCTTGAGCGTGCCTACCACCAGCTCCACGGGCTGCTTGGCCAGTGCGTGGTACGCCTGGGGCGACAGGAACTCCGGGCCACTCAGGATGGCGCGCACCACTGCCCTGGTGCTGAAGTCGCTGGTGACAAAGGTCTCGGCCAGGCGGTCCAGGGTCGCCTGGTCCGGGCTGCCGTACACAAAGAAGCGGAACAGCTTGGCGGATAGGAAGCGGGCGGTGGCGGGCTGGCGGACCAGGGCGGCCAGCACGTCGTCGGCATCCCAGTTCCTGGTTTCGCCGAAGAAGGTCTTCGGGCCCGCGTCGTGTGCTCTCGGGTTGAAGACGAACCGCTTCTCCTGGTCCAGGGTGTAGCCCGAGAACGCTCGGGCGGCCTCCTTGATGTCGGCCTCGGTGTAGTTGCCGAGGCCGACGGTGAAGAGCTCCATCACCTCGCGAGCGAAGTTCTCGTTCGGGTTGCCTTTTCGGTTCAGGCGATTGTCCAGCCAGATCAGCATGGCCGGGTCGCGCAGCACCTTCTGGAGCAGGACCTCGAAGCTGTCCAGCGCATGCTCGTGGAAGAGCTGCAACTGCCGGAGCATGAGCGGCGGGTTGCCCACCTTGGAGTTGGCGGTGGCGAAGTGGGTGTGCCAGAAGAGGGCCATCTTCTCCTGGAGCGGCCGCCGCGTGTGCAGCATGCGGTAGAGCCACCAGAACTTGCCGTCCTCGATCTTCGTGAAGTCGAGTTGCAAGCCGGGAAGCTGCTGCTCCAGGGCGGAGTTGTCGACCTGCTCGTAGTTCAACAGCCGGTCGAGCGCCCCCGCAAAGCCGAGGGCCGCATACTCGTCGAGTTCCGCCTCGGTGGAGCCGAAGCTCGCCCGCCGCAGCAGGTGCGCGACCTTGGACCGTTCGCTGTCGAGCGCCATATGCTGCGTCTCTCTTCCCGGTTGGAGGTTGGAGGTTGGTGGTTGGATCCAACCTCCAACCTCCAACCCGTGTTAGTACCCGCCCGCGTACACCAGCGGGCCGTAGTAGCGATCGCCGAGCGGCGTGCTAGGGTCGCCCGTGAAGCCGTAGCTCGCCGGCTGGGCCGCCGCGTCGGCCCGCAGCCTGACGATGATCTGGCCTGGCGTCAGCCCGGCGCAGGCGCCACCGCCGAGGCACAGCGCGACCGTGCCGGTGACGTGCGGCGAGGCCATGCTGGTGCCGGAGATGGTGTTGTAGCCGCCGCCCATCCAGGTGGAGGTGATGCACACGCCCGGGGCGGCGATGGTGTGTCCCACGTCGGGACTGCCAATGCCGGTGAAGTTGCTGAAGTCGGCCGCGGTGTCATCCACGTCCGTCCGGCAGGTCGGGCTCGCGAGGCCGCCTGGCTGGCCGTCGAAGTCGGCCACCGCCGTCACGGCCAGCACCTCGTCGTAGGCCGCGGGCACGAAAGTAGCGAGGTCCTGGGTGCTGTTCCCGGCCGCGACCACGTAGGTGACACCCTTGGCCACCGAGCCGCAGATGGCCTTATGGAGCGCGTCGCTATTCGTGTTCCCGCAGTTCCCGTCGTCCGAGCCGCCGCCGCCCAGGCTCATGTTAGCGACCTTGATGCCCCTGGCCGCCGCGTTCCCGGTCACCCAGTCGATACCGCAGACGACCGTCGACCAGGTCCCTGAGCCGGTATTGTTCAGCACCCGCACCGCGTAGAGGGGTGCCCCGGGCGCCATGCCCACGACCCCGGTGCCGTTGTCCTTGGCTGCCACGGTGCCGGCCACGTGCGTCCCGTGGCCGTTGCCATCGTCGTAGCTTCTGCCCGTCGAGCAGTTCTTGCCCCCGACCACGTTCAGGTCGGGATGCTTGAGGTCGATACCGGTGTCGATGATCGCCACGGCCACGTTGACGCTGCCAGCCCCGTCGCCGGACCGGGTGCTGCTCGCATCGCCCTGGATGCGGTCGACGCCCGTAGGCAGAGTCTGTGCGGCGGTGGCCGTTCCTGACCCGCCACCGGCCCTGGCGCTGCTCGCATCTCCCCGGATGCCGTCCGGGCCGGTCTGGCCAACCGCCTGTACCAGGTGGTCCTGGCCGACGAACTGGACGTTGGGGTTGCGCGCCAGGGCCTGGGCGGCCTGGGCCGAGCCCTTGAAGGCGAAGCCCTGGAGCGCGTGCTCGTAGACCTGGAGCACCTGCACGCCCTGGGCCTGCTCCGCGGCCCGCGCTTCGTCCGGGGCACTGGCTCCGGGCTGGAGCACGACGATGAACTGGTCCGGAATGACGTCGGCTGGCGCCGGCTGGGCCTGGGCTGCCATCGGCAGCAGGCCGAGCAGCAACCCGAGCGCAGCCAGAGGACCGATGAGACGGTGCAGCATGAAAGACCTCCCAGTGAGCTGTGCGGCGACCTATGGAGGGGGCGCCCGAGAGGCGGAGTTATGACAGAGACGCCGCCTTACGTCAACCCGTCCCGATTGCCACAGGCAGGAGAATGGTGGGCCTGGGAACGATGGGAACCCGAGCGCGTCCGGCCCTACATTTCCAGGGTAGGGCTGCCGGGCAGGACACACAAGGCGGATTCGATACGGCGGCGTTGCGATCTGGTCTCGAAATGGTTAACGACGGCTCCGAGAGGGGAGCTGGGGGTTGAGCGTGGGAAGGCCACCGTCCCGAGCTCGGGAGGTTGGCCTTCCCACGCTCAACCCCCAGCTCAGTGCAGACTGAGGCGTGAGTGGAGGGCCGAGGCGGGCCCGTCGAGCAGCACCCTGGCCAGGGCCAGGTCCACCAGCAGGTCCGGCAGCAGGCCGGTGCGGAAGAAGGCCAGGATACACCGCACCTCCTCCACCCGGGCCAGGCTGTAGCCGAGCGCGCGTACCTCGTCCACCCCCGCCCTGAGGCGGTGGGGCATGGCGGCCCATTCGTACAGGGCCCGATGCTGGAGCTCTCGCCCCCGCTCGTCGTACCAGTCGCCGCGCACGTGAGGCCGCAGGTCGTGCCAGAGCACCTCCAGGTAGGCTGGCCAGCGGGCGATGGCCAGGAAGTAGCTGGCTGGGCGGGGATGGCCGTGGACCTGGGCGATCTCGCTCAGGTGGCGCGCGACCTCCTCTGGCACGCGCTGGGGATCGAGCGGTTGGAGAGCCACCGCGCCCGGGGCCGGCCCGCGCGGCAGCAGGCGGGCTCGAGTCCCCTCACCGCCCATCGTCTCGCCGGCCAGCGCCGCCGCCAGGCCGGTCGCGGCCAGCAGCAGCTTGGGCAAGACGTAGGACGCCGTTTCGTTGAGGGCGCAGACCTGGTCCACCTCCGCGTCGGACAGCCCCGCCACGTGCAGGGAGAAGGGCTGGTCGCGCCGGCCCAGGGGCAACTCCTCCACCGCGCGGGCGCGCAGGGCGTCGGCGATGCGCTCGGCCGTGTGGGTACCCAGGTTGGGCTCGAGCTCCCGCCAGGCCAGCTCCAAGTACTCGGGATAGTTAGCGAGCACCTGCCACAGCGTGTCCACATAGGGCACGCGCAGGGTGTCCCGGAGCGCGCGGTAGACCTGGCGAACGCGGGGCGGGGCATCCGCCTCCGCCACCTCCGGCAGGTGCGCCACCAGCTCGCTCCCCCGGCGCACGCTGCCCCACAGACGCTCCTCGGTTAACATGGGTCCACCTCCCTGTCAGAAAGCAGAAGGCAGAAGGCAGTCGCTCGCCTCTTGTGGACCTCCACGTGTCCGCGTCCTCTGGCCGCCAGCCTGCAATCACTGCCTTCCGCCTCCTGCCTTCTGCCGCCTGCCTTCTGCCTACTGAACAGAGACCTCCAGCACGTAGTCGGCGCCGTCCAGCTCGATCTGCCAGCCGAAGGGGAACTGGCGAGCGCCCATCTGGCGCAGCTCGCGCTCCGAGAAGAACTTGCCCTGGAAGCGCCGCTCCACCGCCTCGGGCACGCCGCCGACGGCGCCCTCCAGGGTATCTGGCCGCCCCGGGCCCGGCGGGCCGCCCGTGGTCGCCCCCTCGCCATCCGGGTCGAGGAACACCGCTCCGGCCGGCTCGTAAGCGTGCGCATCAGCCGGGCGGACCTGCTCCACGCGGTAGTACTTCATGGCTGTCTGGCTCCCGGGCCGGTGGCAACGCTCTCAGGCGGTTCCGTCGGTGGCGCCCGATGCGCAGGGCGTCGCCTGGTGCGTTCGCTCATGGCCATCCTCCACCCCACCTGCGGCAAGGGCTATGCCAGTCGCAGTACCCTCCCCTTGCGGAAGGCGGAAGGCAGAAGGCAGAAAGCAGAAAGCAGAGGGCAATTTCGTGCTGCTTTCTGCTTTCTGCCTTCTGCCTTCTGCCTTCCGCCCCCGGCCCACAGACTGCTGGCCGCTGCCCAGGCCAGCACGTGGCCGGGAGGCATGGTCCACAGGTAGTGGTCCAGCAGAGCCAGGACGGTCAGGGCGGCCAGAGCCGCGGCTGCGCCGACCCTCTGGCCACGTTGGCGGCGCAGTTCGACCAGGCAGCCGGCCATGGCCAGGGCGAGGGCGAGCGCCCCGGGCAGGCCCAGTTCGGCCACCGCCAGGAGCGACACCACGTGGACCTGCTCCATGGGCACTGATTGGAGGCCGTCGAGCAGGGAGGCCAGGGCGAAGTTGCCGGCGCCCGTCCCGAGCAGCGGGTGGCGGATGATCTCGGCCCGGGCGACCTCGACCAGCCAGAGCCGCTCCTGGACCGAGCGGTCCTCCAGGGCATTGGTCGGGGCCGGGGCGAGCCGGGTGCGCGCCGCGTCGCCGAGCGGGGAGGCCAGCAGCGCTGCGAGGACGACCAGTCCGGCCAGCGCCCAGCGAAGTTGCGCGCCGCGGGCCGCGCCCAGCCACCACACCCCGAGCCCCACCCCGGCCGCCAGCCAGCCGGCGCGCGAGAAGCTCGCCAGCAGGCCGGCCGCCAGGAGCGCACCGGCCGCCCAGCACAGCCAGCGGGAGCGCGAGCCCGTGGCCAGCCACGGCAGGAACACCAGCGCCAGCGCCAGGTAGCCGCCGAGCAGGTTGGGATGGGGAAAGGTGCCGAAGGCGCGCAGGACTCGCCGCCCCTGGCTGTCCAGCACCACCGTCGCCCCGGGGACGGAAGGGTCCCCGCCCGGCAGCCAGGGGAGTTGCAACGCCTCCGGCAGCAGCGGGCTCTGGACGAGGAACTGCCCAAGCGCGAGCAGCGCCTGGGGTAGCGCGGCCGCGACCAGGCCGGCCGCCAGCCAGCGCGGCGAGGTCGACCCGGCTCGCGCTCCCTGCCACGCCAGGCCCAGCAGCGCCAGGTGCCCGGCCACGTTCGCGGCCAGGGGCGGGAGCGGCGCGGCCAGAGCGCTCGCCAGGGCCGCGGCCGGCAGGAGGCCAGCCGCGGCCTGGAGCAGCCAGGCCGGCCGGCGAGTTGCCCAGCCGCCTCGCGCGCCCACGATCGTGCCATGCAGCGCGAGCAACGCCAGGAACACGTCGGCCGGATACACAGCCACGATGGTCTGTACCTCGGCCATGCCCGGAGCCGGGAACGTGGCCAGGGTGAGGTGCCACCACACCGGCAGCACAGCGAGCGCGCCGGCCGCGAGCGCGCCGGGCAGCCAGCCCGCTCCGGGCGTTGGGGGGTGCGCGCGAAGCGCGGCACCGCCGCCCGCCATCCGTCCCAGGTGTGCGCTCAGGCGGGACGCGGCCGGCGGCGCGCCACGGCCGCTCGCAGTGGGGTCGACTTCGTTGGATTCCCCCGCGCTCATGCCACCACCTGCCGCGAGGTGGCCTGGACAGCAAGGCGCTGGCGGCGCGCCGCCAGCCAGTAGAGCGGCAGAACCGCCGCCTCCGAGAGCACGGCGGCCAGGGCGGCGCCCGAGGCCGCCCAGTGGCCATCCAGCAGCACGTTCAGCGCCACGGCCAGGGCGGCCGCGGCCGCGCTGAGCAGGCCCACCACTCCGTAGCGCCGCTCGGCCAGCAACTCCAGGCTGAGGAGCGTGGTTGCCGCGGTGAGCGGCAGCGCCAGCGCCAGCAGGCCGAGCGTGGCGGGCGCGCCGTCCGGAACCCGGCCAGAGAGCGCGCCCAGGATCGGCCCGGCCGCCAGAGCTACGCCGCCTGCGAGCAGAACCGAGGCTCCCAGGAGGGCCCGGCCGGACCCACGCTGCATCCGTCCAGACTGGAGACGGCGGGGGAAGGCGGCCGCGAAGTAGGCCTGCGGGAGCAGCAGCAGGGCGTCCAGCAGCTTGCGAGCGAGCACGTAGCCGCCCAGGGCCGTGGCGCCGGCCGACCAGCCCAGCACCGCCAGGTCGGCGCGCAGTTGCACGATGCCCAGCGCGGCCGAGAGCACGACCGGCAGCCCGGCACGGCCGAGCCGCCCAGCGTGCGCCAGCGTGGCGCGCCAGCGCAACGCTCGGGGAACGCTCGAGCCCACGCCCGTGGCTCGGCCGAGCAACAGGTGAGCCAGCGTGGTAGCCGCCTGCGCGGCCACCAGCGCGGCGGTCGCTCCGGGGAGGCCGGCGCCGGCCGCCAGCGCCGCCACGGCCAGGCCCGCCTGGAAGGTGCTGCCCGTGGCGCCCGCGGCGGCCGCCAGGCGGACCCGGCCGCTCGCCCTCCAGCAGGCTTGCACCAACCCCGCCGGGACGACGAGCAGCGGCAACCAGGCCAAGCCCCGCAGGGCCTCCACGTCCGGTGTCGCCTCCCGTCCAGGGATGGGCAGCGCCAGGCCCAGGAACAGGGCCCCGACCCCCGCGACCGGGACCTGGAGCAGCAGCGCGGCGGTCACCAATTCAGCGGGGCAGGCTGGCAACGCGCCCCCACGTCGGTTCTCGGAGGCGTCGAGCCAACCCCCGGTGGGGCGGGTGTCCCTGTTG
>JACQUR010000392.1 GCA_016210245.1 Chloroflexota bacterium | reverse complement strand
TCGCAGACCGGCAGTCCTGAGTAGAGGTCCCTCACTCAGAACTCAGGACTCAGCACTCAGCACTCCGCTAGGCCACCACCTCGGGGACCCGGTTCGTGGGCTGGAATAACGTGGGACCGGCCACTTCGGTCTCGATCGCCTGCAGCGCCGCCTCCACGATCCCCCGGCGCCACTCCTGCTCCCGGTCCAGCGGCAGCCCGGGCTTGCCCACCGGATGGTCGATCCCGGACCCCTGCACCACGCGCGTCGCTCCAACCGCTGTCGCGACCAGCGGCAGGGAGGTGATCAGGGCGGTGGTCAGGCCGGCCCGCTCCAACTCCTTCTGGATCGCTGCACCGCAGCGAGTGCAGGACCCTCAGGTAGCGGTCAGCACCACCCCGGTGACGCCCTTGGCCCGCAGCTCCTCCGCCATGCCACGCCCGATGCCCACGGCTGCCTGGACCATCGCCCCCTGGCCGGAGGTGACGAGGTACTCGGGGTACAGCCCCTCGAAGCGCCCCTCGCGCTCCATCATCCGGACCACGTCCAGCGGTACCACCCGGTCTGGGTCCGCGTTGGCGTACTTGTTCTCGTAGCCCGCGTGGTGGATCTCGAACGAGTCCGGGGTCAGGTTATCCAGCGCAGCGATGCTGTAGCGGAAGTAGGTGCTGTTGCGGCCCACCGGCATGCGGTCCGGGTTCCCCGTGGGCACGACTCCACCGGTGGTGACCAGCGCCAGGTATGCGCTCCGCGCCGGCAGCGCCGGGGCCGGCGTAATGCGGTCGAATGGCGGCAGCGCCAGCTCCGTCTCCCAGGGCTGGCCGGTCAAGCGCTTCACCAGCATTGCTACCGCGCGCTCCCCGGCCGGCTCGTCGGCGTAGCCGTTGCGGCGCACGCCCCGGGGTAGGTACCCCTCCTCGGAGGCCGGGCCGATCGGCTCTTTCCGCACCAGCTTGCCAGCCAGGGCCACCATGTGGCGCAGGGCCGCCTCCATGGTGGTCGCCCGCTCCGCGGTCCGGACGATGTAGACCTGGCGCCGGAACAGCTCCACGCCGGCGTTCTCCTCGAACATCCCGGTCACCGCGGGAATGCCGAGCTGCTCCTGCACCAACTGGCACACCTGTCCGCACGCCACCCCGTAGCGCCCGGCGTTGAAGGCAGGCCCGGCGAGGACGACGTCCGGCTGGTACTCGCGGATGGCCGCCAGCACCTCCTGGCCAGCCCGGTCCAGGTTCTCGGCCAGGTAGTTGTCGCCACAGATGACGGTAGCCAGCACCTGCACCCCGTCCATCCGGGCCAGCACCTGCCCAGGGCCCACCGCCCCCTCGCGCACCGAGACTCCCACGCCTGCCTGGTCCTCTCCGCCCAGGCCGCCAAAGAACTGGTTCAGATAGTGTACGACCCGCATCCTCTTCTCTCCTCCTGTGACGTGAATGCCCCTCAGTATGCCCAACCCCGCAGCCGCCCGAACCCGGATGGGTCGATGGCGAAGGCGATATCCGCCAGGTGGGTGGTGTAGGGACTGGTGGCCGGAGTACCCACGAACAGGTAGCGTTCCCCGCCCAGCGCCCGCTCCACCGCCGGCAAGTCCACGAAGCGCTCGCGGTTGCCCGTGCTGACGATCGCCCTGGCCTCCGGCACGTGGTAGATCAGCGGGAAGTCGGTGCCGTCAGAGCCGCCCATCTCCTGGCTGACCACCACGGTCTGGATGCCCAGCGCCTCGCACGCCTGGCAGCACAGCATCTGGTCGACGATCGAGTTGCCACCCCCCTCCTGCGCGAGCACCGCTCCCTGGGCGCCCAACTGCTTGGCCAGCTTGGCCGTAAACCAGGCTCGCTGTTCCTTCTCTGTGTCGGTGGCCTGGTGCCGGTTCGTCAGCACCACGCCCGCAAAGTCTACCTCCTTGCCGTGGCGGCGGTACAGCCCCCGCACCACCTGGTTGTCCTGGAAGGCGTAGGTGGAGACGGCCGCCATGCCCAGGGAGGCGTTCACCAGCACGCCGTCGACCAGCTCGTTCGGGTGCAGCACCGTCGGCGTGCTCGAGCCCGTCAGCACCTCCCCGCACAGGTAGGTGTCGCGCAGGAAGCCATCGTTGTGGACAAGCTGGATGTAGACCACGCGCGGCAGGCCCGGCGCGGGCGTCAGCTCCAGGAGCTCCTCCTCTGCCGGCTGCTGCCCCTGGCTCGCCCGGGCCAGACGCTCGGCCACCCGCAGACTGCCCAGCCGTATGGCCGCCTCGAACTCCTCGGGCGCGACCCCCGCGGCAGGGCGATACGTCAGCACCAGGTTGGCGGTCCGGGAGAAGGGCGACACCATCGCCACCGGGCCGCTCATGTCGATGATCCGGTTCCTCGGCCCGGTCAGGCTGCTGGGCCCGGCCGACGAGGCCTTGGCCGCAATCTCACCACACGACACCACCGCCATGTCGTCCAGGCAGTGGGTCGTCCCGGACCCGACCGTGCGCCCGCTGCCCAGGAAGCCGGGGAACATCGTGCCCGGCCCCTCGATCTTGGCCCGGGGCTGGATGA
>JACQUR010000382.1 GCA_016210245.1 Chloroflexota bacterium | reverse complement strand
GTGCTGAGTGCTGAGTCCTGAGTGCTGAGTGCTGAGTGTGTGGAGTGCTGAGTCCTGAGTGCTGAGTCCTGAGTGGTCGTGCTGAGTGTTGGCAATGGCTACTCAGGACTCAGGACTCAGCACTCAGGACTCAGGACTCAGCACTCAGCACTCAGGACTCCGCACTCCGCAGGGCGGCGATGATCTCGCGCATGAAGGCGGGCAGGTCCTGGGGGAAGCGCGAGGTGATGAGGTTGCCGTCGCGCACGACCTCCTGGTCGACGTAGGTCGCGCCCGCGTGTACCAGGTCATCCTTGATCGAGCGGAAGCCGGTGACCGTGCGTCCGCGCAGCACCCCGGCCGAGGCGAGCATCCAGCCGGCATGGCAGATGGCGGCGACGATCCTGCCCTGGTCGTGGGCCTGGCGCACCAGCCGCACCATGGCCGGGTGGCGGCGCATGTAGTCCGGCGCGTAGCCGCCCGGGATGACGATCGCGTCGAACTGCCGCGCGTCCACCGTGTCTGCCTCGGCATCCACCTTCACCGGGTAGCCGTGTTTGCTGGTGTAGACCTCGGCGGAGCCGGAGCCGACGACGAAGACCTCCGCCCCGGCCTCACGCAGGCGGTAGATCGGGTACCAGAGCTCCAGGTCCTCGTACTGCGCTTCGGCCAGCACGGCGATTCGCTTGCCCTTTAGTTCCACCCTTCGCACCTCCTGGTGGGCCTCATTCTGCGCCGTTCACTCGATTCGAGTATATCATGGGAGGTGAGGGTTCAGGCCTCTATGCACCGTTCACCGTTCTATCCACCACGGCATGGGCTGGTAGTAGCTTGCTCCAACCTGTCCTGACCATCCCCCGAACGATCGAGCCCTACCGCCCGATCGTTGGCGACGCTCCCCTGGCTGAGATTCGCGCGCTGGCAGAGCCGCTGCGCGGCAAGCGAGTGCTGCACGTCAACGCCACGGCCTTTGGCGGCGGGGTGGCCGAGCTGCTGGGCGCAGTGGTGCCGCTGATGCGCGACGCCGGCTTGCAGGCTGAGTGGCGGGTCATCCAGGGCGCGGACGAGTTCTTCACTGTCACCAAGGCGATGCATAACTCGCTCCAGGGGATGGCTCTGCCGTGGCACTCTGAGATGTTCGAGCTCTGGCGCCGCTACAACGCCCTGAACGCGCAGCTCTTCGGCGACCAGGCCTACGACTTCGTGGTGGTCCACGACCCGCAGCCCGCTGGCGTGCTGGCCGAGCTGGCCCGGCTGCGGGGCGCCCGCCCGCCGGGCAAGTGGCTCTGGCGCTGCCACATCGACCTGACCGCGGCACTGCCGGAGGTGTGGGCCTTCCTGCGCCCCTACGTCGAGCAGTACGACGCGGCGATCTTCACCCTGGCCGAGTACGTGAAGCAGGACCTCCGCGTGCCCCTCGTCGCCATCGTGCCGCCCGCCATCGACCCGCTCAGCACCAAGAACATGGACCTGTCTGCCGAAACCGTGGCCCAGGTGCTGGCCCGCTACGGCATCGACGCCAGCCGCCCCATCATCACCCAGGTCTCCCGCTTCGATCCATGGAAGGACCCGCTGGGCGTGATCGACGCCTATCGCCTGGTCAAGCGGGTCGTGCCGGAGGTCCAGCTCCTGCTCGTCGCCTCCATGGCCTCTGACGATCCGGAAGGCTGGTCCTACTACGAGCGTGCGGCGCACCGGGCGGGCGGGGACAGGGACATCCACCTGCTCACCAACCTCGAGGGCGTGGGCAATACGGAGGTGAACGTCTTCCAGCGCTGCTCCCAGGTGGTGATCCAGAAGTCGATCCGCGAGGGCTTCGGGCTGGTGGTCTCGGAGGGGCTGTGGAAGGGTCGGCCGGTCGTGGGCGGGAACACCGGCGGCATCCCACTCCAGGTCCTCGACGGCACGACCGGCTTCCTGGTGCGCACGGTCGAGGCGTGCGCCGAGAAGACGCTCTCCCTCTTGCAGCACCCCGACGAGGCGGACCGCATGGGCGCGGCCGGGCGGGAGCACGTGCGCCAGCACTTCCTCATCACCCGCCTGCTGCGCGACTGGTTGCGGGTATTCAACCAGTTGGCGGAGGGTGGGTAAAGCGGGGGAGAGGGAGTCTCGCCCTCACCCCCCCATCTCGGCGGCCGGCTTCGGCGCCCCGAGCTGCTGCCAGGTGGGCTTCCAGCGCCGGCCGTGGTGGGTGAACAGCACCAGGGTGGGCAGTTTGCGCAGCAGGCGCAGGTCCCGCAGCACCCGGTCGTCGCCCCACAGCGGGTGCCGCCGCTCGATCACGAAGGCGGCCAGGTCTCCCCCGCTGGTGAGGACCGAGAGGACGGTGACCACCAGCAGCAGGCTGCCCGGCTGGGGTGGCAGCGGCAGAGCCAGGCTGAGACCGAAGAACCCGAACAGGCCGAAGAGCCAGGCGGTGCTCAGGCACCAGGTGGTGAGGGCGGGCAGCGCCACCTGGAGCAGCCAGTAGCGTGGCTGAGGCGTGTCCTCAAAGACCACTGCCACGCCAATGACGTTGAAGGCCACACAGACCAGACGATGGCCATAGGCGCGCGCGATGGCCACGTGGGTGAGCTCGTGGGCGGCGATGATAGCCACCAGGCCGAGTGCGAGCCAGAGCCAGGACGGTGCAGACACGCCAGCCTCCCAGGGTGAATGGGGGCAGTGTAGCCCGGACCGGCGCCGCGCGGCAAGGCAAGGTTGCCTGCACGGACGCGCTGCGCTACCATAGGATGCGCCCCAGGGCGCGCACCCTAGCGCAGGACACTGGAGGCATCCCACCGGCGTGCGGCACCCCGTTCCCCTGGCGCTCTGCCTCTGCACCCTGTGGCTGGTCGCCGCGTGTGGCCGGCCGCTCGACCGACCCCTCTCCGGCGCCGCGCCTCCGAGTGGCGACTACACCCCTGCGCCCGTCTACCAGGAGCAAGCGCCGCCGACGCTCGCGCCGCCGACCCGCGTTGCTCAGAAGCCGGCCAGGGAGCAGGCGCCAACGCCCACGCCCGTGGCCAGCGCACTGCCCATCCTGCGCAACCTCCAGCCCTCGCCCAACGCCCGGGTCGCGGTGGGCGAGGTTCGCATCGCGGCCCAGATCACCAGCTTCAGCAACCTGGCCGAGGTGACCGCCACCCTCAACGGGCAGCCGGTGCAGGTCGAGGTCGCCGGACGGGACGAACGGAGCTGGACGGCGTTCTTCAGCCGCAAGCTGGAGGCGGGCGAGCACGAGGTGCGACTCGTCGCCCAGGACGACCAGGGGCGCAGAGGAGGCTACCGCTGGCAGTTCACCGTGGTCCCGAGCGACCAGTCCACCTCGCGCGCCCCGAGCCCAGTCTCCGTGTCGCCCGTCGCTGCGCCCGTACCCCCCGGCCAAACCCCTGTCCCGAGCCCGTCCCCGGCCGCCACGCCCCCACCCAGACCTGCCGCGACGCCGGCTAGCTAAACCAAGTCCACAGTGGGAAGTACACGTAGACAGGGGCGCCAGCGCCCCTGTCTACGTGTACTTCCCACTGTGGAGTCAGTGTGGAAAGGCAAAGGGCAACAGAGCGGATCGCTCTGTTGCCCTTTGCCCCGCTCTTCCTATTCCTTGGAGACGACCTCGATCTGCTCCAGTGCCTCCAGTGGGCGCACCACCGCGGCCATGTCCTGCTCGCCGAAGCCACAGGCCCGCGCCTCCAGGAACACCTGCTGGGCCAGACTGCCCAGCAGCAGGCGCGCGTCCACCTGTTGCGCCAGGTCGCCAATCAGGGTGAGGTCCTTGAGGATCAGGTTCACGCTGGTAGCCGCCTCGAACTTGCGCTCCAGCATCAGCGGTGCGTTGCGGGTGAGCATGCGGCTGGCGCCGAAGCTGGAGCCGACGATGTCCAGCAGGACCCTGGGATCGGCCCCCGCCTTGACCCCGAAGGCCATGGCTTCCGCCGCCGCGGCAGAGTGGATGCCGACCAGGAGCTGGTTGACCAGCTTGACCACGCTGCCCGAGCCGGTCGGACCTACGTAGTGGAGCTTCTGGCCGAGCACCTCGAACAGCGGCCTGGCACGCTCGAAGGTTTCCGGCGCCCCGCCGACCATGATGGTCAGCGTGCCCGCCTGCGCCCCGGCCGGCCCGCCGCTCACAGGCGCATCCAGGAAGTCGGCGCCCCGGGCGCGCGCTTGCTCCGCAATCTGGCGACTGGTGGCCGGGCTGACCGTGCTATGGTCGATCAGCACCTGGCCCGGCCGCGCGGCGGGCACCAGGCCGCGCTCGCCCAGGTACACCTCTTCCACCGAGGCGGTGTTCGTCAGCGCCGTCAGCACGAAATCGGTGCCCGCGGCCACCTCGGCGGGCGAACTGGCCGGCCGCGCGCCCTGGGCGACCAACGCCTCCACCGGCCCTCGGCGGCGATTGTGGACCGTCACCTCGTGGCCCGCCTCGAGCAGCTTGAGGGCCATGGGCTTGCCCATCCTCCCCAGCCCGACGAAGCCAACCTTCACGGCGCACCCCCCGGGGAAGCTGTCAGCGCCCTCCAACTCCAGGGCGACGCTCCCGCGCGAGGGAGCGCTGTCGAGGCACCGCTCGACCTCTCAGGCCGTCGCCCCGACCGGTTCGGGCTCGGCGACGGGCTCGTCGGTCAACCGCCTGGTCAGCACGAGGTAGCGGATGAAGAGCAGGTGGTTGAGGTCCAACCCCTGTTCCTCCACCCGTACGAGGTCGGAAAGCGCCAGGCCTTCGCCAACAAAGCCTTCCATGGCACACCTCGCTTCTTAGTTGCAAGACTCTTGGAACTGCGGTCGCTCCACCTGGTTCTAAAGGCATCAACTATGCCAACAACAGGCCAGTCCGATGATCCCGCAGGGGCAGCACGCTGCCCACCGCGCGCTCCAGCCACGCATAACAGCCGCCACGGGCAGACCGTTGTTAACTGGTAGCGGCCCCTGAGAGCCTGTGGGCAAAGCCTGGAGTGCCCCGATGCCTTGCGGAAGACCTGGGCCGGGCCGCGCCCGACCCCCTGCCCAGGGCTACTGGCATGGCGACTGCATTGCCACGAGGCGCCAGGCCGCCGTCCGGCGACGATGGCGAGCGGAGGAAGTCAATGGAAGACCTGCTGCCTGGGGCAAGTGGGTGCCCACCCCATCACTGGTTGATCGATGACGACCGATCAGGCCCCGAGCCGCGTCGCCTCTGGCGTTGCCTCCGCTGCGAGGCGCGGCGTGCAGAGGCGCTCGCACGGGTGAGCGCGCCCAACCGAAAGTATCGCAGCCTGAGCAGTTGGTCACGCGAGGAGTGTATTCTGGCCGACCTGCCCGAGGACCTCTGAGCCCGGCGGCCAGCAGCCAGCTATCAGTGGTCAGCTATCAGCAGTCAGCTAGCAGTCCTCTCCTGTACGCTCATGGCTGACGGTCTTCTTCGCCTAGCCCGGGATCAGACCACGTAGCCAGTGGCCTAACCGTGCCAGGCGGGCGCGCAAGAGCGAGCGCGAGCGGCGGCGCACGCTGGTGCGCCGGAGCACGCGGTCGCCTGGGCGGTGATGCTGCAACTCGGTGAAGGTGGGGCGGTCCGTCACTCTCATGGTCCCTGTGGCTGTACTCGGCTCTCTTGTGAGAGCTCTTACTACTCGGCTCGGTATTATATAGTGCAGACGGTGGACCAAGAGAGGAGCGGCAGGCCTACCAGCTTGGCTCCACGCACAGGGCGCCGAACTTGCGCGTGCCGGCGAGGGCACCGCGGATGAAGGCCCAGTTGGTGAGGTAGCGGATCTTGCACCAGGTCAGCAGCTTGCTGGCCGGCTTCAGCTTCAGGCAGGGCGAGAAGTAGGCCAGGGCCGAGCCGGCCAACAGGGCCAGGCTGGCGCTCCGCCAGGGCAGCGCCGCGGGCGTGCGCGTGGCGCCGGCCCCGGCCACCAGCGCGCCGGCCAGGAACAGGTGCATCAGGTGGAAGGTCCCGAGGTGGACGATGCCCTTGTATGGCGACGGGAGGGTGATGAACACGGGCTCGGGGAGCTGGAGCACGAGCTCCAGCCGATCGGCGGCGTGCTTGCTGACCAGCAGCGGATGGCCGAAGCCATAGCCGTGCCACTGGCGGAGGTAGCTCTCCAGCGTCACCCGGTGCATGTGCCTGACCACGGCCTCGCGGGCAAAGTAGAGGCGGTAGCCGCGCTCGAGGATGCGCAGGCAGAAGTCCACGTCCTCACCCGTGGGCTCAGACCAGAACTGGCCGCCGATCGCCTCCATGGCCACTCGGCGGAAGGCGGCGTTGGCGGTGGCGAAGAAGGGGGAGTGGTCGCCGCCGTTGACCTCGTGGGGCGCCCGCTCGGCCAGCGTCGGGAAGTAGCCACTCTCCGTCACGCCGCAGCGCCCGCTCACACTGAGGAAGCCCACCTGCTCGCAGTAGGCCTCGGTGGCGTTCTCCGGATCGGTGCGCAGGGTGAGCACCTCGCCCCCCACGCCGCCGATCCGCTCATCCTGGAAGAAGGGGCGCAGCATCTGCCGCACCCAGTCGGGGTTGGGGGCGCAGTCCCCATCGGTGAACAGGATGAACTCGCCCCGGGCCACCTGGAGCGCGGCGTTGCGGGCGTGCCCCGGCGACTTGCAGTTGGGTACCTGGACCAGCCGGAGGTGGCCGTGGCGCCTCTGCCACTGCCGCACGATCTCGACCGTCCGGTCGGTGCTCCCCCCGTCGGCGAGCACGATCTCCATGCGCTCGCGGGGGTACTCGAGCGCCTCCAGGTACTCAAGGGTCTTGTCCAGGGTCCGCTCGGCGTTGCGAACGGGGACCACGATTGAGATAAGCGGGTCACGCTGATCGGCACTGGGCATTGAAAACGCCTCCGGCGGAATCTCAGTGTCAGGTTAAGGGAGAGGAGGGCGAGAGGGGGCAGAAGGCCGACAGCCAGGGGCTGGCGACTCATCCCGCAGACGCTCAATGCTACCATTCGACTCTCATTATGGTCAACCTGGCGCTCCGACGCAGCCCGGTCGCCAAGCTTGCGCGTCACCCAAAGCACGAGTACGATGCGAAAGAGGGGTGGCGCGACTCGGAGGCACTCCAGGACCGGAGATAGGCGAAGAGGCTATCGGCGCAGGCCTCAGCGACGCCGCCCAGCGTGAGTACTGGAGCTTGCGAATCATCAGGACCTCCAGCAGTGTTTGATCTGAGTCCTTCCAGTGGTCGGTGGCGCATCCAGGAAGGGCTGCTCGGAGAGCAGCCCGCAGTGCATACATCGCGGCCCATCAGAGGACTTCGGACGAGCGTATGGCTACGACGGGACGCAACCAACCCTGCCCCTGTGGCAGTGGCAGGAAGTACAAGCAGTGCTGCCGGGCGAAGGACGAGGAGCAGGCGCGCCAGCAGCGCGCCCTCCTGGCCATGCAGCATGCCCTGCCGTATCCCGCGACCCCGGTAGAGCTGGCCCCGCCGGATGTCCTGGCGGCAGACGAGCGCCGGAAGCGCTTCGAGGCTGTCGGGAGCCTGGCGGAGCAAGTCCAGGTCTTCCGCGAGGCCCTGGCCGAGGGACTCCTGGGCTCGGAGGAGGCCCTCGACATGCTCGAGGAGATCCGCGCCGAGGCCGCCGAGCTTGAGGACCAGGACACCCTTCCCTCGCTGCTGGAAGAGCTTCGGGCGCAGGCCCCCAAGCTCTACGAGGACTACTTCGACCACTACGATGCGTGGCTCATCGCGGATGCCCTGGAGCGGCAGGAGTACGAGGCCCTGCCCGCGCTGCTCGAGCCGTTCGCCCGCGAGCCGGACCGCCACACGGATCCTCTGTTCGAGGTTATCCTGCTGCTCATGTACCATGCGCAGGACCGCCTGCTGCTCGACCTGCTCCGACAGACCTGGCCGGGCCTCAAGCGAGCGAAGACCGGCGCCCCCGCGGATCGAGAGGACTATCGGCAGATGCTGATCGCCCTCACGCTGTTCGACTACCTCGATTCGACTCCAGCGCCGCGAGCCGATGATCCGGTGCTCCTGGCCGCGCTCAATGGGATCGGCGCCGTGGACCAGAGCGTTCGCAACAACCTGTTGAGCCTGCTCGGGCAGAGGCCGGATCCGCTCTGCCTGGCTGACTTCCTGTATCCCGTCCGCGGCGAGGCGCTGCGGGCGAACCTGGCCCGGCTTACGGTGGAGTGGCTGGGTGACCTGCATCGGCGGCACAGTGTGTCGCCCGCTCGAGGCGAGTTGGCGCGCAAGGCGCTCATGGTGTACCTGCTGAAGCGAGCCGAGGAGGGTGTCTCCGGGCGGAGGCTCCTGGTGCCGGCCACCGAGCCACTCGGGCGGCACCTCGACATCTATCTGCGGGGTACGGAGGCCGAGCCCGAGGCGCCCTACGCGGTGGCCAGCCTGCTGGAGCTGCTGCCGCGCTATGTGGACTGGCTGGTCGAGCGCGGCTTTGCCGCGCCGGTTGAAGCCGGGCGCGTGCTGCGCGGCCTGTCAGCGGTAGCTGACTCGCTGCTGCACTTGATCGAGGTGGGCGAGTTCGACCGGCCAGCACTCCGGGCGCTGGAGCGGGCGAGCCTCGCGGCCGACGAGGCTGCGGTGTCCTCGGTGGACGAGGACCCTCTGCTCTCGAGCCCGCTCTTCGAGGCGTTGCGCGAGGCAGGCGAGGAGCCCGACCCGGCCATCCTGGACGAGATCAAGGCGCTGGGGCCGGCCGCGGTCCGGCCGCTCATCGCAACGGCGCTCGACGAGTGGCTGCACTTCGCTGACCAGGATGCCCCGGAGGTCTGGGCGCCGCTGCACGCAGTGCGGCTCCTCGGGGAGTTGGAGGCGGCCGAGGCGGTCGAAGCGCTGCTGCCGCTCTTCGAGTTCGATGACGACTGGCTGGCGGAGGCGCTGCCGGAGGCGTATGGGCGGATCGGCCAGCCAGCGCTGGAGCCGCTCCGCCGGCTGCTCTTCGATCATGAGTGGCACGTCCACGCGCGCGGCCGCACCACGCAGGCCCTGGCCGAGCTCGCGCAGCACCATCCCGAGTTGCGGTCCCAGGTAGTGGACGCCCTGGTGGCCCTGCTTGATCCGGGCGAGACGCAGACGGACGACGATCGAACCCTCAACGGCTTCGCCGTTGGCGACCTTCTGAGAATCAAAGCGGTCCAAGCGGGGCCTGCCATCCTGCGTGCCTTTGATGAAGGTTTGGTGGACGAGAGTATCGTCGACCGCGCGTTTGCCTTGAGGGAACTGGGCCTGGCGCCCCTCCCGCCGCCTCCGCCCGCCCCCGCGCTCGGGAAGGCGCGGCCCAGCCCTGGGATGAGCCGCAACGCCCCCTGCCCGTGTGGCAGCGGCAAGAAGTACAAGAAGTGCTGTGGCAGGTAGCGTGGTATCAATGAGAACCTTGGCTCCGTCTCGGCGTCACCATCGTGCTGCGAGAGACGTTCTTCACCGGCCCACATCAGCCTGGGCGGCAGGTCGGCTTGGCGCTGCCGAGTTGACGGTAGCCGGGATGCACGCCCGCGGTGAGGCCGTGGTGGACCCGCAGCCGCTCGAGCAACTCCCGCAACTGCCGGCGCTCTTTGTCGTCAAGCGGCGCGCACATCTCGTCCTCGTGCTGCATCGCGATCCGCCCGATCTGCTGCAGCAGCTTCTGCCCCTTGGCGGTGAGATGCAATGCGTGCAGGCGGCGGTCCTGGGAGTTGGGTAAGCGTTCGATGAGCCCCCGGTTTTCGAGCTCGTCGACCAACACGACGACGCGGCTGGGCTGGGTCCGCAGATGCCGTGCGAGCGCCTGCTGGCTCTGCCCTGGTGTGACGATGATCGCCCGTAGCAGGCCCACCTGGGGCGGCGTGAGCCCGAGGGCGGCTATGCGCGCAGCGAACTGCTCGGCAGCGTGCGCACCGAACTGAGCGAGCAGAAAAGCCACCCCGACTGGCGGACTACTTGCCTCGCCGGACGGCATCCCTGCCCCGCCGAATGGATCGCCCACGCGCTCACCCTCCTCAGCAGTCTGCCCCTTGATC
>JACQUR010000391.1 GCA_016210245.1 Chloroflexota bacterium | reverse complement strand
TCCGCCCGTTGCGCGGGGGCTTGTCCCCCGCCACCCGGGTGGCGGGGGACAAGCCCCCGCGCTACGTTTCCTTTCCTATCTCCATTACAGCGGCTGCCGGCCCGCGTAGCCGGCGTCCAGGTCGTGCCAGAACCGGAGGCGGTCCTCGCCCAGCCTCCAGCACAGGTAGACGACGCGGCCCTCGCGCAGGGCGCGGAAGTCGATCAACCCCAGTTCGAGGTCTTTGACCTCGACGCCCCGCTGGTGGATGCGCTGCAGCTCGTGCTGGATACGCCGCTGGACCTCCTCGCACTGGGTCTGCTTCTGCTCCAGGGTGCCCCCATTGGGCGAAACCTTGCCGTTCCCCCGAGCCTGCCAGTGCAGCGCCACCAGGTCGCGCTGAAGGCTCTCCAGCTCCCGGCGCAACGTCCGCAACTGCTCCAGGATGGGGATCAGCTCTGGCAGGAGCCCCTCGGCCTCCTCGCGGGTGAATAGCTTATCCACGTTCTCTCCTGTTCGGCCCGACGCGCTCCAGGGGCGCGACTGGCAGGGGCTCCAGGTCCAGCTCGCGCAGCTTGCGCTCGTCCGGCGTGCCCTCGGGATTCCAGCCACGAAAGCGGTAATACTCCTGGAGCATCGGCTCGAGCTGGACCACGGCGCCGGCGCTCGGCCCGGCCCGAGCTGCCTCCTGCAGCAGCCGCCGCGGCAAGGTGTCGTGTACGCGAGTGAACCCCTCGCGCAGGTTGAATAGCCGCTCCAGGTTCCAGAGGCGCTCGCCCACCTGGAGCAGGCGCTGGGCGGAGTAGTCGATGCCTGTAGCCGCCGAGAGCAGCCGCGCGAAGTGCTCCTGGTTCAGGGCGTTGGCGGCGAACTTGCACAGCACCAGCGAGTCCATCACCGCCCCCAGGTGCTGGTGTACGATCAGGATGCCGGCCCGGCCGCGCGGCTGGAAGCGGTCCACCAGCTTGGGAATGCCCAGCAGCTCCGGACCGAGCATGTTGGCGCGCATGTGGCAGCCGCCGCGGTTGCTGGTGGCATAGCCAAGTCCCTGCCCCTGCATGCCGCGGGGATCGTAAGCCGGCAGCTCCAGGCCCTTCACCTGCATCGCCAGCTCGGGCGCGCCGTGCCGCTCCGCGTAGCGCAGCGCACCGTCCGCCAGTTCGTCGCCCAGGCCGCGGCGGTAGGCGATGTCGCGGATGGTCGGCAGCAACGCCTCGGCCTGCCCGAAGCGCAGGCCGCTCGCGTGGATGCCCTGCTGCTGTAGCTCCATGGCGCAGGCGATGGTGGCGCCTACCGAGATGGTGTCCAGCCCGAGGGCGTTGCACAGCGCGTTGGCCTCGGCGATGGCCTCGAGGTCGTCGATGCCGCAGTTGGCACCCAGCGACCAGAGGGTCTCGTACTCCGGGCCCTCGCCCTCACGCGCGCCGATGCGGGTGACACGGGTGCAGGCGATGGAGCAGCCCCAGCACGCTCGCTTGCGCACCAGCAGCTTGTCGGCCAGCGCCTCGCCCGAGATCGCCTCCGCCCCTTCGAAGGTCGAGTCCTGGAAGTTGCGGGTCGGCAGCGCGCCGGCCTCGTTCATGATGTTCAGGATGACCGCGGTGCCGAACTCCGGGAGCGCGCTGGCGGTGACCGGGTTGGCACGCTGGATCTTGTTGCACTCGTAGACCACGAAATCCATGGCCTCCGGGCGGGCGATCTCGGGCCGCCGGTCGCCCCGCACGGCGATGGCCTTGAGGTGCTTGGAGCCCATCACCGCGCCCACCCCGCCGCGGCCGAGCGCGCGCTCCCGGTCGTTCATGATCGCGGCCATCAGCACCTGTCGCTCGCCGGCCGGCCCGATGCAGGCCACGAAGAACCCCTTGCCCAGCTCGTCGACGAGGCGATCCGTGGTGGTGGGTACATCCAGGCCCCACAGGTGCTCGGCCGAGCGCAGCTCGGCCGACTCTCCGTCCACCACCAGGTAGACCGGGCGCTCGGACGCGCCTTCGATCACCAGGGCGTCGTAGCCGGTGGCCTTGAAACGCACGCCCCACTGGCCGCCCGCGTTGGCGTCGAACAGGGTGCCGGTCGCGGGCGAGCGGGTCGAGACCGAGAAGCGCCCGCCCGTGGGCGCCCGGGTGCCGGTCAGCGGTCCGGTGGCGAAGACCAGCGCGTTGCGCGGGCCCAGCGGGTCCACGCCCGGCGGCAGGCGGTCGTACAGCAGCCGCGCGCCCAGACCCCGCCCTCCGAGGTACTGCTCGGCCAGACGCGGGTCGAGCGGCTCCTGCGAGGTGCAGCCACTCGCCAGATCCACCACCAGCACCTGGCCCATCCAGCCACCCATGCGCGCCTCCCGTTGGTCCCCTGGCTATGTTAGCATTGCCCCGGCCGCCAGGTAAAAAAGCGAGCGGCCAGCCGTCAGTGGCCAGGAGCCGGGGACCGGTGATCCAAAATCCAAAATCCAAAATCCAAAATCCAAAATGGCTCTGCGTGGTGGCGCTGCTCGTTCTGGCCAGCGCGGGGTGCGCGGCCTCCCAGCCGCTCCTGTCGGGCGTGCGCCTGACCCGTCCGCTCATCTCGCCCGATGGCAGCGGGCGCACGAGCGCGACCGAGCTGCACTACGCCCTCGGCCGCCCGGCGCGCGTGAACCTGGCGCTCGAGTCGCCCGCGGGCGAGCGCGTGCTCCTGCGCCGCGACGAGCCCCGCCCCGTGAGCGGGAGCTACGTGTTTCGGTTCGACGGCAGCTACGAGCTGCCCGACGACTCCGCCCAGCGGCGCGTCATCGCCGACGGGCAGTATCGGCTGGTGCTGGAGGCGCGCGACGCCGCCGGCCAGGCCGACCAGGCGGCCGCGGAGGTGCAGGTGCAGGGCGCGGATACGGCGGCGCCCCAGATCGAGCGCCTGCAGGCCCAGCCCGCGCTGCTGACCCCCAACTTCGATGCGCGCGACGACGTGGCCTACGTGGGCTATCGCCTGAGCAAGGCGGCCACCGCGGCCCACTACGTTGCGGACGAGCGCGGGGCGAAGGTCTGGATTGGCCCGTCCCAGTGGCGGGCGGCGGGGGAGTACTCGGAGAGCTGGAACGCGCTGGTGCGGGGACGGCCCGTACCCAATGGCACGTACCAGTTCGTGGTCCGTGCGGAGGACGAGGCTGGCAACGTCTCGGTTGCCCGAACGCCCATCCAGGTCGCCCTGGCCGGGCTGCCCCAGGCGCGCATCCTGAGCGTCAGCTTCGGCCCGCACAAGCTGATGCTGGGTGAGCTGCTGCGGGTGGAGGTCCGGGTGCGCAACGTAGGCGAGGTGACGCTGCACACTCAGGGTCCGGACCCCGGCTACACCTACAGCAGCTACGACAACTACTTCTCGATCGAGGACCGCGCGCTGGTGGACAAGGCCGGGCGCTGGCGCGTGGGCGTGGACTGGGCGGGCTCGCCGGGCAGCATCGGCGGCAAGTACCCGTACCGCTGGGGCTTCGGCAAGGACCTGGAGCCGGGCGAGGAGGCGACCGTGGTGGGCTTCATCCGCCTCCAGCACGAGGACCAGCGCGCCCGCTTCGGCGACAACCCGGACTACCACAAGACGTGGTTCTTCGCCGCCCTGGTCCAGGAGGGGGTCGCCGTCCACCAGGACCGGGTGGGGGGGACGGAGATCCAGGTGAGCTTCTGAACGGAGTCCACCGTCGACAGTCCACCGTCGACAGTCCACAGTTCACAGTCCGCTCGTACACTGTCGACGGCGAGTTTTCGACTGTCGACTCCGTAGTGGGGTTCGGGGTTGGGGACGCTGGTTTCAGCCATCATCGTCTCGTACAACACGCGCGAGTTGCTGCGGAGGGCGCTGCGCTCGGCGCTGGGTCGCCCCGGTCTCGAGGTCGAGGGCCTGGTGGTGGACAACGCCTCGCAGGATGGCTCGGCCGAGATGGTGGCGGAGGAGTTCCCCCAGGTGGTGCTGGTGCGCTCGGCCGAGAACCGGGGCTTCGCCGCCGGGGTGAACCAGGGACTGCAGCGCGCGCGGGGGGAGTACGTGCTGCTGCTCAACCCGGATGCCGAGCTCCTGGGTGACGGCCTGGAGCGCATGGTCGAGTTCCTGGCCGGGCACCCGCGCGTGGCCGCCGTGGGGCCTCGGCTGGTCTACGGCGACGGCTCGCGCCAGCACGCGGCCTTCGCGTTCCCCACTCTGCCCATGATCTTCCTGGACTTCTTCCCGCTCCATGGGCGGCTGCTGGACTCCCGCCTCAACGGGCGCTATCCACCCGCGGCTGCCCCGCACCCGATCGGCCACCCGCTGGGCGCGTGCATGCTCCTGCGCCGCCAGGCGCTGGCCGAGGTAGGGCCCTTCGACGAGCGCTTCTTCATGTACTGCGAGGAGGTGGACTGGTGCCTGCGCGCCTGGCAGCAGGGCTGGCAGGTCTACCACCTGCCCCAGGCCGTGGCGCGGCACCTGGGCGGCCAGAGCGTCCGCCAGCGGCGCGACGCCATGTTCGTGGAGCTACACCGCAGCCGCCTGCGCCTCTATCGCAAGCACTACAGCCTGCTGTTCAGGGAGCTGGCCGGGGCGATCACGCGGTTGGGGCTGTGGGCCGAGGCGCGGCGAGCGCGGCGGGAGGCGGGGCAGGGACTTCTTTCCGCCTCGGCTCTGGCCGGCCGCCTCGACGCGTTCAAGCAGATTCGGAAGATGATGAAGTCGGAAGCTTGAGAACGGATTCTTGACGTGGAGGTTAGGGGGCGGCCCGGCCCCCGGGGGGGGGGCGGGGGGGGCGAAACAACCCCGCG
>JACQUR010000378.1 GCA_016210245.1 Chloroflexota bacterium | reverse complement strand
GCCGGCACGCTCAGCGGGGTAACGGGCATCACCTCCACTGCGAGCTACAGCATCGACCTGAACGCGGCGGCGCCGACGACGCTCACTCTCACCAACTCGGACGCGGGTCCCGGGAACGTGGCCAGCCTCCTGGTGGAGGGCAGCGGCACCTTCGGCACCGGGCTGACCGTGACCAGCGGCGGGGCGACGGTGGCGGCCGGGAACCTGGCGGTGGCGGCCGGGAAGATCACTCTGGGCGCGGCGGCCTCGCAACTGGTGCCCGGGGTGACATCGTTCGCCATCCGGAACAGTGCGGACAGCGCGGACAACCTGCTGGTGACGGACGCGGGCGCGGTGACCGTGCGCAACGGGCTGGCGGTGACCAGCGGCGGGGCGACCATCGCCGCGGGCGGGCTGGCGGTCTCGGCCGGGGGGGCGAGCATCGTCGGCGGGATCGCCAACAACGGGGGCGGGATCAGCGGAGCCGGCACGCTCAGCGGGGTAACGGGCATCACCTCCACTGCGAGCTACAGCATCGACCTGAACGCGGCGGCGCCGACGACGCTCACTCTCACCAACTCGGACGCGGGTCCCGGGAACGTAGCCAACCTCTCGGTGGAGGGCAGCGGCACCTTCGGCACCGGGCTGACCGTGACCAGCGGCGGGGCGACCATCGCCGCGGGCGGGCTGAACGTGAGCGGGGGGATTGCCAACGGGGCGGCGCCGACGGCCGGGCAGCTTGGCGGGTTTGGGACGCTCCAGGGGGCGGCAGGCGCTACGGCGCTGACCATCCAGGGGGTGGCGGGCGAAGCGGCGGGCGACCTGGTGTTCAAGACCGTGGACAACGCAGGCGCGCTGCAGAGCCGCCTGGCCATCGGCAGCGGGGCGGCCAGCGCGGCGGTGACCTGGAGCGGGGTGACCCAGAGCGGGCTGGTGCTGGGCGGGGCGCTGGACGCCAACGGCCAGAACCTCACCAACCTGGCGACCCTTCGCTCCGGCGGCGCGCAGGATCTGACCCTGGACTCTGGGACGAACCGCCTCGCCATCGCCGGCACGAATACGGCGCTCCAGCGCATCGCGGCCGGCCCGTTTGCGATCGACCTGAAGGATGCGGCGGCCACGACGCTGCAGGTGCTGAATAGCACCCCCGGGCAGGTGGCCAACCTGGACGTGGCCGGGACAGGCACCTTCGGCACCGGGCTGACCGTGGCCGGCGGCCCGACCACCCTGAATGGCGCGGTGAATGTCAACACTACGAGCGCTGACCCGCTCAGGGTCCGCGACTCGACCGGGACCACGGCCAGGGCCATGTATGTCACCAGCAGCCTGGGCGGGGCCACCTGTACGGCGGCCACCCCGTGCCTGGCGTTTGAGTCCATTGGCTTCGCACCCACCAACAACATCGCCGCGATCGACGGCACCGGCACGTTCGTCAATGCCTCGGATGCGCGCCTCAAGGCCAACATCGCCGAGCTCTCCTACGGGCTCGGCACGGTGCTGCGGCTGCAGCCGCGGTCCTACACCATGGGCGGGATCCCCCAGATCGGCTTCGTGGCGCAGGAGGTCGAGCCGGTGGTGCCGGAGGTCGTCGGCGAGATCATGGGCCAGAAGACCCTGGCCTACGGCAACCTGGTGGCCGTGGCCATCAACGCCAGCAGGCAGCTCGCCTCCATCCTGGACGTGGCGGGCGCGGGACTGGCGGGGCCCACCATGCGCTCCATCTACGAGGTGGCCGGGAAACCCGCGATCATGGTGGACGCCCAGGGTAACGTGGGCCTGGGCACCGTCACGCCGAGCTCCAGGCTGGAGGTCGTCGGCAGCCTCACAAGCAGCGGGCCGGCCCGCTTCGGTAGCACCCTGAGCGCGGCGGGAGACCTGACCGTCGGCGCGGACAGGCTCCGTGTGGCTGCCGAGACGGGCAACACCAGCGTGGGCGGAGAGCTGTGGGTGGCCGCAGCCACCAGGCTGGGCGGCAGCCTGGACGTGGCCGGCGCCACCACGCTGCGCGGCACGCTCGCGGTCAGCGGGGCGACCGCCCTGGGGAGCAACCTTGCGGTCACCGGCCACGAGACGCTGGGCGGGAATCTGGCGGTCAACGGCGGCAACCTGACCACCTCCGCCAGCACCTTCAACCTGGCCAACGAGGCGGCCACGCTGAACATCGGCTCCACCGACACGACCCGCACGGTCAATATCGCCACGGGCCGCGCGGCGGATGTGGTGAACATCGCCACCGGCGGCGGCAGCGACCTGGTCACCATCGGCTCCAACAGCGCGAAGGTCGCCATCACTGGCGACCGCTGGTCCATCAACGCCGCGGGGGCCGCCAGCTTCAGCGGCCTCATCGGCCCCACCCTGGCCAGCACGGCGGCGCTGGCGCTCACGGGGGCGACGGGCCTGGCGGCCACGGCGACGGCCGGACCGCTGAGCCTGCAGGCCTCGGCCGGCCAGGTGACCATCACCAGCAAACTGCGCCAGGCGCCGGGCGCCCAGGCGGCGGTGGTGATCAACTACGCTCCCGCTGTGGGCGAGGCCTTCAGCGACGCTGGCGACCTGCTGCTGGACGTGCAGAACCAGGGCGCGTCGAAGCTCCGAGTGAACAAGGACGGCGACACGACCGTCGCGGGCAACCTGACCGCCAGGTCGCTCCGGATCACCGACCTGGTCTTCACCAACGACTTCCGCTTCGCCTCGGCCAGCTCGAGCAGCCTGGAGCTGCTGAGCCCGGCCGGGAGGCCGATGGCTACGTTCGACGCGCAGGGCAACGTGGCCGCGAGCGGCGCCGGGAGCTTCAAGGACCTGGTTGCCGCCGGGAGCCTGACGATCGGCAACGGCGGGGCCACCGCGGCCATCAAGGGCCACCTGTCCGCCACCGAGTCGCTCGACTTCCCGCCCATTGCGCCCAACACCTGCGAGGAGCGGACGATACGGGTGGAGGGCGCCGCCACGGGCGACACCGTGGTCGTGGGTCCGCCACCCAACCTCCCGTCTCCCGTTGCCGTGAGCGCGCTGGTCGTCTCCAGCGATACCATCGCGGTGCGTCTGTGCCATGTCCGCGCTCCGGATGCGACCGGCGACGTGTCCAGCATCGACCCGCTGCCCGGCACGTACCGGGTGGACGTATGGAAGCACTAGACCGAGTTGACAGTTGACAGTCGACAGTCGACGGTCGACAGGGCACTTGCGGACTGTCGACTGTCGACTGCCGACTGCCGACTGTGAACAAGGAGACCTTCGGTGACCGCTCGCCTGTACCCGGCGCTCCTGCCGTTGGCCCTCTGCGCCTGGCTCGTCGCCGGCAACATCGTCCTGGCACGAGAGCTCGGGGAGCCTGCACCGCCAACACCCGTGGCTGCGCCAACCGGCGAACGCCCAGTCTCGGCGGCGGCGACACCCGCTCCCCAGCCGGCTACCGCTGAGGTCCTGCCGGAAGCCAGGCCCACGGCCTCGCAGGTGCAGCCGGTGGAGGCCCAGGCGCAACCCCAGTCGACTCCGGACTCGAGGCCCGGGCCGGTGGCGACGCGGACGGCGGAGCCAACCAGGGAGGCGGAGATCATCATCTCCAGCGAGAGCCCTCGGCCTCTGCTGGTAGACGGGGCAGAGACGCAGAAGCTCCCGACCCCCGTTCCCCCAGGCAGCCGCGTGTGTATCGCCAAGGCGCGCTTCTTCGCCAGCCAGGGGGAGCGATGGACGTTCCAGCGCTGGCGGCACGGCCCGACGGATGAGTGTGTCACCCTGACTGGTCCCGGCAACTACCGGGCGATCTTCGCCCACGAGGTGCTGCTCCAGGTCCGCACCGCCGTCTCCGATCTGCAACGAAGCGAGTGGGTGCCGTATGAGGAGCCGATCAAGCTGGAGGTGCCGGAGGTCGTCCCAATCGACGACAACAGCCGCTATCGGTTCCAGCAGTGGAATGACGGCGATTCCCCTTTCGCGCCCAGCAACACCGTCGTGCCCATGAAACCCACCAGCCTGGAGATCAAGTGGATCCGCGAGCACCTGGTCAGCGTGGACGGCCCGCCCCAGGCGGAGATCAGGGGCTCCGGCTGGTACGCGGAGGGGAGCAACCTGACCCTCCATGCGCCGGATGTGGTCGACGGGGAGTCGAAGTCGGAGCGGTGGAAGTTCTCACGCTGGGAGGCCGTGAGCTTCCCGGCCCCGACGATTGCCAATCCCCAGAACGCCCTCACCGCCATCAAAGTCGACGGGCCGTACGCCATCCGGGCGATCTATGAGAAGCAGTACCTGGTCCAGGCCCGCAATCCAGTTGGCACCCTCAAGCGCGAATGGGTCAAGGAGGGACAGGAGATCTCCCTGGAGACGCCTCCCGTGCTCGACGTTGTCCAGGATAGCGAGCGGTTGGTGTTCAAGCGGTGGGAGGGGATCGACGGGGTCGCTTCGCCCCGCATCGGCGGCCCGGTTGATAAACCGCTGGCGGTCAACGCTGTCTACGAGCGGGAACTGATGCTCAAGCTGAACGCCCCGTACGGCGGATCCGGCGGGGGCTGGCAGAAGGCAGGGCGCGTGGCAACGGTGAGCGTGCCTGGCTCGGTTCCCCAGATGGTCGTGCTGAGCTCCAACCTGGACTACCTCTCCGGGTATCCGGCCGGCCAGCCCAGCGTCCAGGTGTTCATGGACGAGCCGAAGACCCTGACCGCGTTCTACCGTACCGAGCTCAACCTCGGCCCGGTGGCCATGCTGCTGGCTGCCCCGGTGGGTCTCACCTTCCTCTACCTGCTGGGACGCCTGGTATCGGCGTTGCAGCAGCGGCGGGGCCCACCATCTGCTGCCGGGCCGGAGGGCCGCGACCCGCGCAGGCGTGCCCCGGCTGGCACAACCGGAGCGGAGGGCGCGGAGACGGCGGGCGCTCTGCGCCAGCGCGTAGAAGGGAACGGACATGCCAGGCGCGCTCCGTAGCGCCTTTGGATTTTGGATTTTGGATTTTGGATTTTGGATTGAGGACGGTCCTCAATCCAAAATCCAAAATCCAAAATCCAAAATCCTGGTTGTCCTTTCGCTCCTGGCGCTCGGCCTGCTGGTGGGAGCCGCGCCCCAGGAGGAGAGCATCCTGCTGACGGCGGTCGAAGATGCCTACGTGGTGGCGGATATCGCCGCCCCGGAAGACGAGCAGGGGCTGAGGGAGAGGAACCTGGGCAGCCAGGACTTTATCAAGGTCTGGTACGCCTTCCAGACGCCGGGGAAGGACCAGCTCCTGTCCCTGGGCTTGTTGAAGTTCGACCTCACGCCTCTGAAGGACAGGGACGTGCAGTCCGCCCATCTGCAGCTCTTCGCTCTGCGCGCTGACCTGGCCCAGCCCGCTCGGCTCCTGGACGTAAGTCTTGTGGAGGGAGAGTGGTCGGAGCACCAGGTTGGCTTCAACAAGCTGCCGCCGGTCAACACCACTCCTCTGGCAACCTCGGCGATCTATGGCGCCAATCTCTGGTATTCCTGGGACGTAACCTACCACGTAACGCGCAAGCTGCGCGACGGCAGCGTGAGCTTCATCCTCGGCCTGCGCACCCTGGAGAACAATCAGGAGGAGCAGGTGGTGTTCGCCTCGCGCGAGGCCGGCCACAGCGCGCCGCGCCTCGTGGTGACCTATCTCGTCACACCCCCCGCCCTGCAGCTTCCCCTGATCCTCGTCGGCGGCGTAGCAGCCGCGCTCATCGGCACCCTGTGCGGGCTGTTTGTGGGCGGGCGTAGCGCTGCCCGGCGCGTGCCGGCTGTGCGGGGCCTGCCCGGTGGGGCGAGCTCCGCCGAGGCGCAGGACCAGGGGCCCGGGGCGGGCCTCCCCGATGCAGGCACCGCGGCTGATTCCGACTTCGTGGCCGCAGCGGGTGAGGCGCCTCGTCCCCGACGCCGCACTTAGAGTGCCTTTCAAAACCGCAGAGACGCAGAGACGCAGAGTCTTCTGACACAAGTAGAAAACGACTCTCTACGTCCTGGTGTCTCGGCGGTGAGGAGTGAAAGGCGCTCTGAGCAGCCCCGACGGCCACCTGCGCGGGTGCGGCCACTTCCCCCCAGAATGGGGTGCTGGCACCCTCACGCGGACTTGACCCGCTGTGGTACTCTACAGCGAACGAGTGGTGGCTGGCGGAACGGCGTGGTGTCTCTTGCCCAGGAGTCGAAGAAGAGAGCGCTGGGGTACAATGGAGTTGCCCGCGTGCGAGGGGCAAGCGTAACCTACCGCATTCCGCCGCTCCTTGACCAGGGTCGTATGGAATGGTACCCTCGTGGTCGCAGTCAGCTCATGCTGCCCCATGCCGCAAAGAGAACGAGGTGTTGCTGAGTAGCGGTGCCAGTGCGCGCGGCACGCCAGCGCGGGTGCATCGGAAACCCCCGGAAACTCTTTGAATGCGAGCGACTGTATCCCGCTGTTTCGGTACCCAATTCGGATACTATTGGAGAGGCAGGGAAGGACCATGAGCAGCAATGGACATGTTCACGGACAGGCCCAGCCAGTGGAGAACGGAACAACTCCATTGCTCACTGCACCCGATCCGAGTGTACCTCCTGACATTGCGCCGGCCTCAGCGGCCTACCCTCGCCGCCCCCTCGACATCGAGCCGACCTCAGCGCACCTCCAGGATCTGCTCGATGCCATCCATCGGCTCGACCAGATCCTGGAGGCGCGGCTTCCTGCCCCGGGCCTTGAACCACGAAGCGCGCACTACGAGCGAAGCGCCTTGCCCGAGGCGCAGCCACCGCCCTGGAGCGATCCGAGACGAGCGGCGCGCGTTGCGGTCTGCTGCCTGGGGCCCTTCCGCATCGAGGTTGACGGTCGCCGGGTGGATGACTTGCCCCCAGTCAAGGCGCGCTCCTTGTTCCAGTACCTGGTCAGCCGCCCCAACCGGCTGGTGGCCCGGGAGACGCTGATCGATGCGTTGTGGCCGGATCCTGATGCGCAGGCTGCTTTCACCTCGCTCAAGGTAGCGGTGCATGCCCTCCGCCAGCTCCTCAGCGAGACAGTCGTCCGGGATGCCGGGCTGGCTGTCGTGGCCCGAGGCAACGGCTACGCGCTGACCGCCACCGACCTGTGGCTGGACATCGACGAATTCCAGCGCCGCTGCGCCCAGGCCCATCGCCTGGATGCCGGGGGACGGGTAGACGAGGCCCTGGTCGAGTACACCCGCGCTGCAGAGCTGTATCGGGGGAACTTCCTGGAGGAATCGCCCGAGGAGTGGGTGCTGGTTCGGCGTGAGGGGCTCAAAGATCACCTCCTGCTCGTGCTGGCGCGGATCGCGGAGATCGCCCTGGCGCAGGCCGACTACCACACCTGCATCGCGCGGTGCCAGCAGCTCCTGGAGCATGACTGCTGCCGCGAGGACATCTACCGCACCCTGATGCAGTGCCATGCGCAGTTGGGCCAGCGGGGCCGGGTGCGGCGCTGGTACGAGCTGTGTACGCGCACGCTGCGGGCGGAGTTAGATGTTGCGCCGGAGCTGGAGACGGAGGCCCTGTACCAGCGCGCCATGGCCGGAAAGCTGTCGACCCCTTCCGCCGCGTCCCGCTCGACCGCGCTGGGCCATGTCGTCGCGCTTGCCCGATCCGCGCCAGCCCCTGGAGCGCCGTGAGCCCGAGGTCACCTCACCCTCGAGCGCGGGCGGCGCCGTCCGGGCCGCCCGCGGAGGCCTCCCCCGGCGTCCCGCCGGCGGGCCTGGCAGACCTGCGCCCGGCGCTCGTCCGCCTGGACCTTCGTCTGCGCCTGGCCGTGGAGGCCTTCCGAGACCAGCTCGCGGAGCGGGCGCGGGACCCCTTCCGCGGACTGTACATCACCGAGGCCGACGTGGACGAGTTGCTCGCCTCCGTCCCCGCGGCCGAGATGGCGCGCCAGTCCCTGGCTCGCCCGGCTGCCGCCGCCGCCCCGCGCCTGGAGCGGCTCGCCCGGCTGTTCGGCCTGGACGCCTTCGAGCAGGACGCGCTGCTGGTCTGCCTGGCCCCGGACCTCGACCTGCGCTACGAGCGCCTGTACGCCTACCTCCAGGATGACGCCACGCGCCGCCGCCCGAACGTCGACCTGATCCTGCGGCTGCTCAGTCCCGCCTGCCTGGAGGAGCGCGTCGAGGCGCGGGCCGCCCTCGGGCCCGGCGGGCGCTTGATCCGCAAGGGCCTGCTCACGGTCGCGGCCGGAGACGAGGCCACCGCCCAGGGGTCGCTGCTGGCACGCCCACTCCGCGTGGAGGAGCGGGTGGTGGACTTCCTGATCGGGTCCGACGAACTGGACGCCCGGGTGGCGCTGTTCGGCCAACTGCTGCGGCCCGAGGCGGAGCCCGAGGCGTGGACCACCCCGACGGGCCCGCTGGTCGGCCTGGGCCGGGTGCTGGAACCGCCCTCGCCCGGAGGGGTCGAGCCCGCCGTTCGGCCGATCGTCTACCTGCAGGGGCCGCCCAGCGCCGGGAAGCGGGCCATGGCGCGGGCGGCGTGTACCGCGGCGCGGCGGGCGCTGCTGCTGGTCGACGTGCCGGCCCTGCTGGCGGCCACCGACGAACGAGCGGCCGCCGCGATCCTTACGGCCGCCGTGCGGGAGGCCCTGCTCCAGGACGCGGCGCTCTGCCTGGACGGGTTCGATCGTCTCCTGGCGGAGGACCCGGCGGCAGCCTCCTGCCGAGCGGCCGCGCGCCGCATCCTGGCGGAGCACCCGGGGCTCACCCTCCTCCTGGGCGAGGCGCGCTGGGAGCCAGCAGTCTGGCTGGCCCCCCACCCCGCGGTGCGGATCGAGCTGTCCACGCTCGGGCCCACGGCGCGTGGCCAGCTCTGGGGCCGGCGGCTCAATGGCCACCTGCCGGCCCAGGACGTGGCGGAGCTGGCGGCGCGCTTCCGGCTGGTAGAGGACGAGTCCATCCGGGCGGTGGCCGCGGAGGCCCTGAGCCGCGCCGCCCTCCGCGGCGAGCCGCAGGCGGCGCCCGAGGACCTGCGGGCGGCCGCGCGCGCGATCGCCACTCCGCCCCTGGAGGGCCTCGCCAACCGGGTGGAGCTGCGCTACGGCTGGAACGACATCGTGCTCATCCCCGACGCCGCCGCCCAGCTCCGCGAGCTGTGTGCGCGGCTGCGCCATCAGGCCACCGTGCTGGAGCGCTGGGGCTACGGGCGCAAGCACGCCCGGCGGGCCGGCGCGACCGCGCTGTTCGTCGGCCCGCCGGGCACCGGCAAGACCATGGCCGCCGAGATCATCGCCCGGGATCTCGGGCTGGACCTGTATCGCATCGACCTGTCGGCCACGGTCAGCAAGTACATCGGCGAGACCGAGAAGAACCTGGAGCGCATCTTCCGCGCGGCCGACCAGGGCGACGCGGTGCTGCTGTTCGATGAGGCCGACGCCCTGTTCGGCAAGCGGTCCGAGGTGCGCGACGCCCACGACCGCTACGCCAACGTGGAGGTGGCGTACCTGCTCCAGCGCCTGGAGACGTACGAGGGGCTGGCGATCCTCACCAGCAACATGCGCGGCAACATGGACGAGGCCTTCATCCGTCGGCTGGACGCTGTCCAGGAGTTCCCCCTGCCGGAGGAGCCGGAGCGGCTCCGCATCTGGCGGCTCGCGCTCCCGCCGGAGGCGCCCGTGGCCGAGGACGCGGACGTGGAGTTCCTGGCGCGCAAGTTCAAGCTGGCCGGGGGCCACATCCGCAACATCGCCCTGACGGCTGGCTTCCTGGCCGCGGCGGAGGGCCGGTCGATCGGCATGAAGCACCTGGTGAAGGCCACCCGGCGCGAGTACCAGAAGCTGGGCAAGCTGGTGGCGGAGGCGGACTTTGAACGCTACTACGCCCTGCTCCGAGAGAGCTGAGCGGTGAGCCAGCCTCAGGGATCCTGGACGCCGAACCAGCGCTTCATGGCATCCACCCCCGAGAAGCGCTCCGGAGGGCGCCCGCGGAGCGAGACGGGCACGACCACGCGCGGATGGAAGTGCCGGGCGTGGGCCTCGGCGTCGACCGGCGTCGAGAAGATGCCGTGCAACACCCAACCCGTGCCGCCAACACTGGTCACGTAGACCGCCCAGCGCGAGTGGCCGAAGCCTTCATCTGGCATCGTAGTGGCTCTACGGAGTCGACAGTCGACTGTCGACTGTCGACTGTCGACTGTCGACTCCGTAGAGTATAGCTCGCGCCCTGGCGCGGGCGCGAGAGGATGTCTATACTCCGGCCAGGATGGGAAGTACACGTGGATGGGGGCGCTGGCGCCCCCATCCACGCATACTTCCCATCCTGGACCTGGTTCAAACGGGTGAGCAGGTGATCGACGGAGCAGCGCGAAGCGAGACCTCGACCGTGCGGGGCGGGCCGACGGGGGAAGGGGCGGTGTCCCGCAAGGAGGCCATCTGGCTGGCGTGCAAGGCGAAGACCTGCTGCTCCACCCAGATCGTCGTGCCCACTGGCCGCGACGTGTGGCGCATCGCGCGCACCCTGGACGCGCCCCCCTGGTCCTTCCTGGTCTACTTCCCATCGCCCCAACCGCGGCCCGACGCCTTCGCCCTGGACCACAGCGATGCCACCTACCGCCTGGCGCTGGCGAGGCGCCCCAGCACCCGCAAGAATGGCACGCCGGCCTGCACCTTCCTGCTGCGCACCCGCGACGGCCACCACCGCTGCGGCCTCGGCAGGCTGCGCCCGATGGTTTGCCAGACCTTCCCGTCACAGATAGTGGCCGGGGTGGTCTGTCTGCCCGACGACACCCCCTGCGCCTGTCGCGCCTGGACGCTCGCCGACGTGGACATCGCCGAGGAGCGGGCGCTGGTGGAGGCCTCTCAGGCCGACCTGGAGGAGTACCGCGGGGTCGTGGCGCACTGGAACGATCGCCTCGCGGACGCGCCCGTCGAGGCCCGCTTCACCTTCTTCGACTTCTGCCTCTACGTGGTGAAGGCGTACGACGAGCTGGCCGCGCGTTCCGCCGCCGAGGCTGCCCGGCCATGAGCGGATCGTCCCACAACCCCTGCGCCACCTGCCAGAGCCACTGCTGCCGTTCGTACATTGTGACGCTGTGCGGATACGACGTCTGGCTCATCAGCACCCGGCTGCACCTCGGCCCCGAGCAGTTCGTGGTTCCCTACCCTCAGCACCAGGTCGGGCTGGACGGCTTCCGTCTGGAGGCGGATGGGACGACCTTCGCGCTGATGCTGGACAAGCAGGGGCGGCTCCGCGTCAAGCAGCCGTGCGTGTTCCTGGTGCGCCTGGCCGGCGGCCACGACCGCTGCGGCATCTACCCCATCCGGCCGGCCGTCTGCCGTACCTATCCGATGATGCTGGAACGGGGCGAGATTGTGCAGCGGGCGGACGCGCTCTGCCCGCCCGGTGTCTGGCCGGAGCCGGCGCTGCGCTGGCCCGCCTGGCGCGAGGCCCAGCGGCGGCTGCGCATGCACTTTGCCGTGTACCACGAGGTGGTGGCGCGCTGGAACGCCCGGGTAGCGGCCACGTCCGTTCGCTCGGCAGCCGGTTTCTCGGCGCGGGAGTACCTGAGCTACGTGCTGAACGTCTACGACCGCCTAGCGGCGCTCGACGCCGAGTTGGGCGATGACGCCCTGGCTCGAGCCCAGATCACCTGGGCCACCTGGACCCCGACGGCGGTGGCCGAAGGCGTCTCGGGCGAGGTCCGCCTGCGCTGCGATGAGTTGCCCTGGCTGGAGTACCTCAGCCGCGCCCGCCAGGTCATCGACACCTTCTATCCAGACGTCCCGCCGCTGCCACTCCAGGTCCCGGTCCCCGCGGATGAGGCGGCCCCACCCGCGCCCATCGCCCGGCCGGGCTCTGCCGCGCTGGATGGTGCGGAGCAGGCCCAGGTTGCCGGCCAGTCCCACCCGAGCAGACTTAACTTCGAGGTAACCACGGATTAACCTGGCATTCGATAGCATACTCTATTGATCACCGCACCAGGACCTACACATCGCCGGATACCTGTAGCGCGGAGGCTTGTCCCCCGCCCGTGGATACGCAGCCTACGGGCACGGGGCGGGGGACAAGCCCCCGCGCTACGATCCCGTGCGCAACGATGTTGAGATCTCTGTGCAGGGATCAGTGAATCGCGCGGAGGAGACCATGGCCGAGCACGCCCACTTGACCCACGGCGCAAAGAAGACCACCGTTCGGCGGAGCGTCCAGCGGGATTCGCCCCCCAGCGCGTCCGCGCCGCATCCCCTCCTGCAGCTCCAGCGCCAGGTAGGCAACCAGGCGGTGGCGAACATGCTCGCTCAGCGGGAGGAAGAGGACGAAGATGAAGCCCCGTCCGCGTCCGCGTCCGCGGCCGCGCCGGCTCCGCGTGCGAGGGGGAGGTAGGACCAAAGGCCCCATGGGTCGCAGCAACCCCGCTTCGAGACAGAGCGACGCGGGTGGGAGGCGAGCATGCCTGAAAGCCAACGCCTGACCGAAGGCAGCGAGAAGGCGAGCGGGCGGCGCACGAGGAGCGCGGTCCCTCCCGCCCCCAGTCGAGCGCTGCCCCACCATGCCGTGACGCGCCTCCAGCGGCAGGTGGGCAACCAGGCCGTGGCCGGTCTGCTGGCCCAGCGCCAGACCTTCCCACAACCCGGGCCGGTGCAGGCCAAACACGCCTCGGCAGACGACGAACAGGTCGGACTCGAGGGCGGGCCACTGGGCCAGGGGACCGCCGCCCAGATCCACGCCCTGCGGGGGCGCGGCCAGCCGCTCGAGCCGGCCACGCGCACGACGATGGAGCAGCACTTCACCGCCAGCTTCGCCGACGTCCGCGTCCATGCAGGGGGCGAGGCCGCGGCGCTAAACAGTCGCATCAGCGCCAGGGCGTTCACCACCGGCAACGACATCTTCCTGCGGGACCCCACCAATCTGGAGACGCCCGAGGGGAAGCGCCTGCTGGCCCACGAGTTGACCCATGTGGTCCAGCAGCGGAGCATGCCGATGCATGACGGCATGGAGGTCCGGCCGGCCGGCGACCAGTACGAGCAGGCTGCCGATGCGAAGGCCGCGGCCGTGGTGGCCTCTGCGGCTGCTCCCGCCCCAGCCGCCGCGCCCGGCGCGCAGCGCGAGCTCCAGGAAGAGTAGGGGCGTAGCCCCAGGTCCCCCGGCTGGAAGGGCAGTGGTTGCTGCACAGAGATCCTGAACCAGGTCCACGATGGGAAGTACACGTGGGCAGGGGCGCCAGCGCCCCTGCCCACGTGTACTTCCCATCGTGGACCTGGTTCAGGCCTCGTAGGAGCATAGCGCGGGGGACAAGCCCCTGCGCTACAGGTCCAGGCGCTGGGTGCGGGTCACGTTTTCGCGCGGAGCGTCGGCCTTCCTGGGAGCGCAGCCATCCTGTTTCTGTTGATTTTGTCCGGGAGGTGGAGTGCCGCGCAAGGGGCCAACCGGGAGCCGAGCCCGGTGCCGGTGGGCGAAGGCCGATGGAAGGGGTGACGAGCGTGGGAGTGCAGCCTCGAAGAACCCTGCGGCGGAGAGGGCGTGGAACGGTGGGAGAGCCAGCGTGAGAACAGGAGAGACCCGTCTCCGCCCCAGCAGTGAGAGTCCTGGGGTGCCATCTCAGGGGTGGCCTGGGAGCGACGAACCCTCCAAGCGGTGTCCCCGTGCAGTGGGGGAGAGCGGAGCG
>JACQUR010000384.1 GCA_016210245.1 Chloroflexota bacterium | reverse complement strand
GGCCAACCCGGATGGCCAGAGCGGGATGCTGGCCTCGGCCTTCACCTACCGCCATGCGGACGTGAACGGCAACGGCAGCATCACCAGCCTGGATGCGCTCTGCACCCTGCGCCAGGTGGCCAGCCTGCCCGCCACCACCAGTTGCCCGGCCCCGCCCAGCAGCGCTCAGCCGGCGGCCGCGGCCGACGGAGCAAACGCCTCAGGCTGGGACCGCTGGCTGGCGACGCTGGCAGCAATTCTGGGGAGCTACTGAGCGCCTTGCCAAACCGCCGAGACGCCGAGACGCAGAGAGTCCTTCTATCACGAGAACTCGGCGTCTCGGCGTCTCGGCGGTGAGTAGCGGCCCGTAGTGCGGGGGCTTGTCGCAATCATACCTCGCCCAAGAGCAGCTCCACACGTAGCGGCCCGTAGTGTGGGGGCTTGTCCCCCGCCCGTGGGCTGAGTGCCCACGGGCGGGGGACAAGCCCCCACACTCCTTCAGGGGTTGGGGGCTAGGGGCTGGAGGCTGCTGAGTGCCCACGGGCGGGGGACAAGCCCCCGCACTACGATTCACACGCCAAACCTCGTAGAATTCCCGTAAACCTATTGCGCGAGCACACCGCATGACGACCTCCTCGCCCCTGCGTAGCCTGCCCAGTGTGGATCGCCTGCTCCAGGAGGAGCAGGTGCAGGCGCTGCTGCGCGCCTATCCCCGCGCGCTGGTCACCGAGGCCGCGCGCCACGTGCTCGCCCAGGCGCGGGCGGCGCTGCTGAATGGGGGCCAGGGCCACACCGCGCCGGCGGCGCTGGCACCCCTGGTCGAGACACACCTCGCCGCCACCTTGCGCCCGCCGCTGCGCCCGGTCATCAACGCCACCGGGGTGGTCATCCACACCAACCTCGGCCGCGCGCCCCTCAGCCGCGCCGCGCTGCAGGCCATGGCCGAGGTGGCGCTCGGCTACAGCAACCTGGAGTACGACCTGGAGGCAGGCGAACGCGGCTCCCGCCACGAGCACGCGGCCGCAATCCTGCGCCGGGTGAGCGGGGCCGAGGCGGCGCTGGTGGTCAACAACAACGCCAGCGCGGTCCTGCTGGCGCTCCAGGCGCTGGCCGCCGGGCGAGAGGTCGTCATCTCCCGCGGCCAGTTGGTGGAGATCGGCGGTGGCTTCCGCATCCCGGACGTGCTGCGCCAGAGTGGGGCGCGCCTGGTGGAGGTGGGTACCACCAACCGCACCTACGCGGCCGACTACGAGCGGGCGATCACGAGTGAGACCGCGCTGCTGCTGCGCGTCCACAGCAGCAACTTCCGGGTCATCGGCTTCGTCCACCAGCCCACGCTCCAGGAGTTGGTCGAGGTCGGGCGCCGCCACAACCTGCCCGTGCTGGACGACCTGGGCAGTGGCTCGCTGCTCGACACCGCCCGCTACGGCCTGGCTCACGAGCCGATGGTCCAGGAGAGCGTGGCCGCGGGCACGGCGCTGGTGAGCTTCAGCGGCGACAAGCTGCTGGGCGGTCCGCAGGCCGGGCTGCTGGTGGGCCGAGCTGACCTGATTGGCCAGCTCAAGCGCCACCCGCTGACCCGCGCCCTGCGCCCGGACAAGCTGACCCTGGCCGCGCTGGTGGCCACCCTCGGCCACTACCTGCGAGAGGAGGCGGAGCGGGAGATCCCCGTCTGGCGCATGCTAGCCCAGACGCCCGCCCAGATCGGGCGGCGCGCTCGTCGCCTCGGCGCGGCGCTGCCAGCCGAGCTGGTCGAGTGGCGTGTCGTGGACGGCCAGTCCGCCATCGGCGGCGGCTCGCTGCCCGGAGAGACCCTACCCACCCGCCTGCTCGCCCTCACTCCCAACTGTGGCATCCAAACCCTGGCTCAGCGCCTCCGCCACGCCACCCCGCCCGTCGTCGCCCGCATCGAGCACGACCGCCTGGTGCTGGATCTGCGCACCGTCCAGCCGGAGGAGGACCGGAGCCTCGCCAACTGCCTCGTGCGAGCAGCGGAGGCGGGCAGTGATTGAGCTGGACCGCGTCTACTGGGAGAAAGCTCAGGAGAACCTGGCGGCCGCTGAGAGCGAGTACGTCAATAGCCGGTACAATAGTTGCGCGAGCCGCTGCTACTACGCCTGCTTCCAGGCGGCCATCTACGCACTTTCCCAGGCCGGAATCCGTCCGAGCGACGGCCAATGGGGACACGCCTTCGTCCAGGCCGAGTTCATTGGGCGGCTCATCAACCGGCGCAAGCAATACTCGGCACAGCTCCGCCCCACCCTCAGCCACACCTACATTCTGCGACAAACCGGCGACTACGCTCCCGAACACGTCAGTGAGGTTCGAGCCGCGAGGGCAGTTGCGAGGGCCGAGCAATTCCTGGCTGCCATAGGAGAACGAGGGTAATGAGCCCAGACCGAACCATTGCGGCCGATCCACGCGCCGAGCGGGCCTTGCTGAAGCTCCAGAATCTCATACAGCAGCGCTATCCGACGGCCACCTTTGCCACGTCCCGAAGTGCCGATGAGCCGGAGAACATCCATCTGATCGCTACGGTCGACGTGGACGATCCCGACGAGGTGCTCGATCTGGTCATGGACCAACTCATTGAGCTCCAGGTGGACGAGCGCATCCCCGTTCACGTGATCCCGATTCGCACGCCGGCGCGTGTGCTGGCGGACATGGAGGCGGGGCGTCGAAGAGAGTGGCCCGTGCGTAGAGTCCTGTCCCGGCGCGCCGGGTGACGCAGCTTCTCGTACCAGATCTGCTCGAGTTAAGAACATGCGTGTCATAGGCACTGCTGGCCACGTCGACCACGGCAAGTCGACCCTGATCAAGGCCCTGACCGGCATCGACCCGGACCGGCTCCGCGAGGAGAAGGAGCGGGGGATGACCATCGACCTGGGCTTTGCCTGGCTGCGCCTGCCCGGTGGCCAGGAGGCGAGCATCGTCGACGTGCCCGGCCACGAGCGCTTCATCCACAACATGCTGGCCGGCGTGAGCGGCATCGACGTCGCCCTGCTCGTCGTCGCCGCGGACGAGAGCATCATGCCCCAGACCCGCGAGCACCTGGCCATCCTGGACCTGCTGGGCATCGACTGCGGCGTGGTAGCGCTCACCAAGATCGACCTGGTGGACGACGAGTGGCTGGAGCTGGTGACCGCCGAGGTCGAGGAGACGCTGGCCCGCACCACGCTGGCGGGCTCGCCCCTGCTGCCGGTCTCGGCGTTGAGTGGCCAGGGCTTGCCGGAGCTGGTGGCCACGCTGGAGCGGCTCTTGAGCCGGGAGCGGGCCCGGCCGCTGACCGGCAAGCCCCGCCTGCCGATCGATCGCGTCTTCACTATGGCCGGCTTCGGCACCGTGGTCACCGGGACGCTGGTGGACGGCGAGCTGGCGGTGGGCCAGGAGCTGGAGGTCCAGCCCGGCGGGCGCAAGGTGCGCGTGCGCGGCCTCCAGGCCCACAAGAAGAAGGTCGGCTCGGTCCAGTCCCCGACCCGGGTGGCGGTCAACCTGACCGGCGTCGACCGGGACGAGCTACAGCGCGGCCAGGTGCTGGCCGCGCCAAAGTGGCTCACCCCGACCCGCCTGCTGGACGTTAAGCTGCGCCTGGTGCCCAGCCTGCCCAAGCCGCTCGCTCATAACACCGAGGTGACATTCCACACCGGCACCGCTGAGTCCGGCGGCCGGGTGCGGCTGCTCGACCGCGCCAGCCTGGAGCCCGGCCAGAGCGCCTGGGCGCAGGTGCGGCTCGCCGACGAAGTGGCGGTGGCCAGGGGTGACCTGTTCATCATCCGCCTGCCATCGCCCAGCCTCACCCTGGGCGGAGGCACCATCACCGACCCCCACCCCAAGCAGCACCGCCGCTTCCAGCAGCGGGTGCTGGACAACCTGGCCGTGCTGGAGCGCGGCACGCCGGAAGAGATCCTGCTCCAGCACCTGCAGGCCCGCGAGCCGACGGACGTGGACGGGCTGGTCAAGCGCTCCGGGCTCGCCCCGGACGAGGCGCGCCGCGTGCTGGCCCGCCTGGTCGAGCAGGGCGAGGTGGTCGCCCCGAACGGCCAGGGTGGCTCCCTGGGACCCCAGGTGCTGGTGATTACCCAGACGGGCTGGCAGACCGTGGTGGGCCAGGTGCGCCGTTGCCTGGAGGAGTACCACGCCCAGTTCCCCCTGCGGCGCGGTATGCCCAAGGAGGAGGTACGGGCGAAGGTCAAGGCCGAGCCGCGCTTCTTCGCCCGACTGGTGGAGGCGCTCAGCCAGCGACGGATGGTGGCTGAGGATGGCCCGTTGCTCCGCCTGGCCGAACACGAGGTCCGCCTGAGCGCCGAGCAGCAAGTCCAGGCCGAGGAGCTGCTCCAGCTCCTCCGCCTGGCCGGCGCCGCGCCCCCCTCCCCCCGCGAGCTGGAGGCCAGCCTGGGCCTCTCCCCGGAGCTGACCCACGCCCTGCTCCAGCGCGGCGACCTGGTCGAGGTAGCGCCCGACCTGGCCTACGACCGCGAGACCTACCAGCGCCTGGTGGATCGCGTGCTCGCCCAGATCCGCCGCGGTGGCTCGATCACCGTAGCCCAGGTGCGCGACCTGTTCGGCACCAGCCGCAAGTACGCTCTGGCACTGCTGGAGCACCTGGACGAGCAGCGTGTCACCCGCCGGGTGGGCGACGAGCGGGTGCTGTTCTGAGTCGAGTCGACAGTTGACAGTTGACAGTTCACAGTCCGCTCGTGTCCTGTCGACTGTCGACTGTCGACTGTCGACTTAGAGGATGATCTCACCGAACACGACCCGGTGGAGTCGTCCGTCGGTGCGGCGAACGAGAAGGGTGCCATCCGGCTGGGCGCCCTCGACGATGCCCTCGACCAGCTCACCCTGGTCCTGGATGCGCAGCACCTGGTGACGCCCCCACAGGCGGCCGTGCCAGGCGTGCCAGAGCGCCTCGGTTGGCCGGGGCTGGGGCGTGCCCAGCCAGGCGTCCATGCGCTCGAGGATCGCGACCAGCAGCTCCCCCCGATGGATGGTCCGGTCGGCGGCGCGATTGAGGGCCGTGGCGCTGGGCGGCAGGCGGGCGAGGTCGTCGGGTTCCAGGTTGGCGTTGATGCCCACGCCCACCACCACGTAGCCGCCCTCCGGCCCGCTGACCGCCTCGGCCAGGATGCCAGCGACCTTGCGATCCCCAACCATGAGGTCGTTGGGCCACTTGACGGCCATCTCCAGGCCAAGCAGCCGCTCGATCGCCTCGCAGCACGAGACGGAGGCGAGCATGGTGTAGTGCTGCGGGACCTGGGCGGTGTTGCGGAACAGGACGCTCATCAGCAGCCCGGAGCGGGGGGGAGCAACCCACGTCCGCCCCTGCCGGCCGCGGCCCTGGGTCTGGTAGTCGGCCACGAATACCTGCCGCTCCGGCCCGTCCTGGCGCGCCGCCTGGCGGGCGAGGTCGTTGGTGGAGGTCACCACTGCCTCGTACTGCACTCGCCAGCCCGACGGCAGGGTAGCGTGGGTGAGGAAGGGCTCGAAGTCGGGCGCTGGGAGCAGGCTCATGGCTTGATTATAGCCGCCAGTGGTCAGTGGTCAGTGGCCAGGGGTCGGTGGTCAGTGGCGAGAAGCAAGAAGGACGCTTGGACGCACTGCTTACTGACCACTGGCCACTGGCCACTGCGTCAGCGGCCGGAGATGGTGAGGTTGGCGAACCAGAGTGTCTCGGGGCCGTGGTAGCTGCCCCGGAAGACGAGGTCGCGGCTGAAGCGGGCGTTGGCCAGGGCGGTGAAGACGTTGCCGCTCACCGACCCGCCCTTGACCGGGCGGGTCTGCCCTCTGTCCAGCTCGTAGCCCAGCCGCACCTCGGCCACGAAGTCGCCGCTGATCGGGTCGGGGTCGAACCAGGAGAAGGCCACCACGTGCAGCGTGGGCTCGGCCTGGGCGAGCAGCTCGGCGGTGGAGGCGGAGCCCGGCGCCACCACCAGGTTGCCGAGCTGGCCGGTGGCCGGGAGGCCCAGGTAGTCGGCGTAGCGCCTGGTGGCCCACAGGCCAGCCACCACCCCGTCCCGCACCAGCTCGACCCGCTGCCCGGGCACGCCTTCGTCGTCGAACGAGGTGGTGGCCAGGCCGAAGGGCAGGGTGGCATCGGCGGCCAGGGTGAGCCGCTCGGCCGCGACTGCCGGCTCATCCTTCGACAGGCTCAGGATGAGCGGTAAACCGCAATATTTGAAAGCGCGGCTTTCTGATGCCGTGACTTTGGTTTATACTGAAATCGGTTGGGATAACATAGGTGGGAACGTGTCAGAGAAGAAGATGCTAAAAGACTACCTAAAGAGCGCGATGAAGAGAGCCAACATAGAAAAAATGGATGACGGCCGCTACTTTGGGCATGTCGAAGGATTCCCGGGCCCCTGGGCCGATGGGGACACCGAGGAGGAGTGCCGGAGGGAGTTGGAGGAGGTATTTGAGGAGTGGCTTGTCC
>JACQUR010000377.1 GCA_016210245.1 Chloroflexota bacterium | reverse complement strand
GGGTCTTCACCTTTCGGGGGGAAGCTGCCGCCCTGAAGGGCGGGCCTGGGTATAAGGCCCGCCCTTCACGGCGCCAAGCTTCCCCCCTGAGCGCCTGCGCTCACTACCCCTTCACCGCTCCTCCTGAAGTTCCTCCGCCGGGACGCCGTGGCTTCTCGAATCCCCTACTGGCCCTTGTAGTCCAGGTTGGGAAGAATGGGCGCGGTGGGGCGTATCACCTTGATCGCCTTCATGGAGATGTCCCCGGCCTTCTTGTCGGCGTGACACGAGTTGCACCCTTCGATGGCCTGGTCGTAGGCCCGGTTGAAGCTCGCCGTGTCCTGGCTCTTCACCGCGGCCGCGAGAGGCTGGATGCGCTCCTTCGTCCACGCGTCCAGGTCCTTGGCGATGCCTGAGTTCCGCAGCTTCATCTTCTTGATCGTGCCGTCCACCTGGTCGGACACTTCGAAGTCCGCCATGGCCCAGTTGCCGGCCTGGGCAGCGTACCAGAGCATATTGAAGTGGCGAGCCAGGTCGGCCATCCTTGGCCCGGTGCCAGCCTGGAGCGACCACAAGGCCAGCTTGTTATCCGCTTCGTTGAGCTTCTTCTCCACGATGCTGTTGGCGATCGCCTCCGCTTCGTCCTTCGAGATCCCGGCAGGCGCTGCCGCGGGCGCCGCCGTACACGCTGCGCTCACCCCGATCACCACCAGGGTGCTGGCGAAGGATCCCAGAAACACCATCAGTCGCTTGTCCATGCCTCTCTCCTTTCCTTAAGCCCATCGAACTGCCCAGGCGATGCTGCCTGGTAAAGCTGCCGCCCTGAAGGGCGGTCTGGTAAGGCTGCCGCCCTGAAGGGCGGACCTCACCCCTTTCGTTGCCCATCCAACTGCCCAGGTGATGCTGCCCCGTGGACGCCGCCTCAACCTGCTCCCAGGTGCCACCTCCCAACCATCAAGAGTTCCTGCCAGTGGTGTCGGCAGGGGCCGGATCACTCGCTGGACGACTTCAAGTAGGCGGCGATCGCTTCCAGGTCGGCATCCGCCAGTTCGCCCGACCGGTAGGCAGGCATGCCGCCCGGGCCCTTGTCGGTCTTGGCCCGCAACTCGAGCGCGTTGAAGCCGACGATCGTCGGGCCGACCACACCCCCTCGGCCCTCCAGCCCATGGCAGGCGGCGCAGCCCTTGCCCACCAGCAGCACCCGGCCGCGCGCCGCCAGCCCCCCGCTGGCCGGCGGCGGAGCCTCCAGGCCCGCGCCGCGATACTGGGCAGGCAAGCCCACCAGCGCCTGCTCCGTGCGGACGTAGCGCGGATCGAATCGAGGCAGGAGGTTGGCGTGGGTATAGGGGCTCCGGGCGCCGATGGCCAGCAGCCCCACGGCCAGCGAGCTGACGACGACAGCGGCGATGGTGGCGAACGTGAAGCGCTTCATCGACCGCCTCCCTGCGACTGCACCTCCTGGCTCCATCGGTTTCCGCCTGGCGAAGCCTCCGCCGTCCCCGCCGCGGCACCACTCTGGCTGCTCCAGCGGAGCTGTGCCGGGGCCCTGACTTCACCTCCCGCCCTCGCCACGCGGAACAGGAGCGCCACGACGAAGACGTACAGGGACCAGATGGTGAGCAGCACCGCGGCGATCGGCCAGCCGCTCATGCTGGGCCAGAGGGCGTACAGGGCGGCAAGCGGGCTCGGGATCGATGCTTCGTCCATCATGGCCAGCGGCCCGACGGCGGGCGGTGCGTTCAGACCGGGGACGCGGACGCCCGCTTGCTGCACGTACAGTTGACGCGCTGCCTCGCCCACGGCCATCGTGGCCTCGCCCCGGGCCGGGGCGAGCCGGGCGCTGCCACGAAACTCGGCCTGGATGGCAATCTGGCCGGCGCTGCGCACCTCGAACGTCGCCACCGCCAGGCCCTGCTCGTCGGTCATGGCCCGGCCGACCACCGCGTCGCCGCTCACGTTCAAGAAGCTCGACGGACTGGTGAACAACACGGCGGCTCGGGCGAGGGGCTGGCCCGAGCCGTCGAGCAGGCGCGCCTGGAGGGTCACGAGCTGCCCCAGCTCGGCCGTCGCCGGCAGGGCCACGCTGATCGTCGTAGGCTCGGCTGTTGTCTGGGCAAACGCGGCCCCCGGCGCGGCCAGCGCCAGGAGCGCCAACGCCAGGCTGGTGGCCTTCAGCCACCAGCCACCATGCATCCCTGTGTGTCTCATAGCGTGCTCCTTTGCGGTAGTCCCCCCAGCTCGCGCCGCGGGACCGGTCCGGCGCTGCGTGCCGCGGCCACGGGCTCCGGGCCTCGGTGCTCGATGACTTCCCACACCGAGATCACCGGGAACAGCTTGGCGAAGATAGAGATCAGGAGCGCAAACAACGCAAACGCCCCGGCCAGGATGGACCACTCCACCCACGTCGGAAGATAGTCAGCCGGCTGGTAGGGCATCAGCGGCACGCGAAAGCCGGTGACCACGATGAGGTAGCGCTCGACCCACATGGCGAGCAGCACGAGCAGCGCGGCGGCCACCACGCCGGCAATGGTGCGGGTTCGCGGGCGCAGGATGATCAGCCCGGGCACGAGCAACCCGCCGAAGATGTAGAACCAGAACAGGCCCGCAAACGGCCCCACCATCAACTGCTGGAAGTGAAACGGCGCCCCCTCCTGCATCTTGTAGCCGGTGGTCACGTACTCGGACAGATTCATGTATCCCATGATCAGCGTGAACTCTGCCAGGAGATAGCCGAGGTTCACGAACTGTGTCTGTGTGATGTACTCCTCGAGGTGCAGCAGCTTGCGCAGGACGGCCATGAGCAGGATGATGGCCGCGATGCCGGAGTAGATGGCGCCCGCCACGAAGTAGGCGCCGAAGATGGTGCTGTTGAGCGGGTCGCGCAGGGTCATGGCAAAGATCCAGGAGACGACCGTGTGGACGGACACCGCGACCGGGATGATGATGACCATCATCACCGTCATGGCCCGCTCCAGGGTGTGGTGCTGGCGGGGCGAGCCGTTCCAGCCGAGCGCCGCCGCCTGGAAGAACCAGCGCTTCCAACCTGGCACGGCAGGGCCCAGACGGTCGCGGCACAGCGCGAAATCCGGCACCAGGGGTAGGTACAGGTAGAGCGAGCTGCCGGTGAGGTAGGTGGTGATCGCCAGGACGTCCCACAGGAGAGGCGACTGCCAGCGCCCGAAGACCAGCAGGTTCAGCAGCCGGTCCGGGCGCCCCATGTCGATGAGCGGGAAGAGCGCGCCCACCATCAGCGCCACGACGGTGATGAACTCGGCCATGCGCGTGATGGACATCTGCCAGCGTGCCCTGGTGGCTCGCAGGATGGCCGAGAGCAGCGTGCCGGCGTGGCTGATGCCAATGAAGAACACGAAGCTGGCGATGTAGACCCCCCAGGAGATCCGGTCGCGCATGCCCGTGACGATCAGGCCATCCTCCACCTGCGAGCTGTAGGCGTGTACCGCCCAGCCGATGACGGCCAGCAGGAATACCAGCCACAGCAGGTAGCCCCGGCCACCCCCGACCAGAGGTCGAAGGGCGCGTGCCTCCAGGCGCTCGCGCCAGGCAGCCGGCAGGCCGGGCTGGACCCGCACACCCGACTGCGAAACCCATCGGCTCACCGCTTCCACGTGACACCTCCCTGCACGCGCTTCTGCCACGGCCACTGGGTTGGCTTGCGGCCTCGGCGATACGGATCTCGCCCCACCAGTTGGCCATACCCGGGGATGTAGAACACGCGCGGCTCGGTGCCCAGGTGCTCCTTCAGCCGGTAGCTGGAGTTCTCCGCCAGGAAGCGCGAGAGCCGGACGACGTCCCGTCCGTTCGTGGCCAGGTCCTCTTCCAGGTCGCCGTAGTACAGCGCATTGTTCGGGCAGCCCCGGGCGCAGTAGGGCAGGCGGCCGGCCCGAGCCAGGTGGGGACAGAAGTTGCACTTCATGACCGTCCCCTTCTGGGCTGGGGCCTGGTGCTCGGGGTCATACTCGATGAACGTCGCCTCGGGTGGGAGCGGGGGCCGGCCCCAGTTGAAGAAGCGACGGTCGTACGGGCAGGCCTCCATGCAGATGCGGCAGCCGATGCAGCGCTCCTGGTCGACCAGCACGACGCCCTCGGGGGTGGCGAAGGTGGCGGCCACGGGACAGACGTTGACGCAGGGCGCGTTCTGGCAGTGCTGGCACGGCGTGGGGATGAACTGCGTGCCTCCGCCAGGCAGCTCGCTTTCGTAGACCTCGATGAACTGCATCGGTTCGGGGGAGAAGTGTCCCTCGATGCAGGCAGTGGTACACTGCGGCGGCTTGCCAGACGACTGGCAGCCGTCGCACATCCGGAGATCGATCACCATCGCCCAGCGTCGGACCCGCTGCGCCGGAGCGGCCGGCGAAGCGGTGGGCGCGGCGACGTGGGGCTCGGCCTCCGCCGAGGCGACGCGCGCACGGTGTCCGGCGGCCAGCAGGGCGCCAAGCGGACTGGACGCGAACAGCAGTGTTCCCAGAGAGCCAAAGAGCTTGCGGCGCTTCATAGCCCCTTGATGGTAGCGGCCCGATCCTAATGAGCCGCTGACGGAAGGGGTGGGCTATCTAACGGTTGTCTCACCGTTGAGGAGACGTGCCGGCAGCGGCGCAAGCACAGCCGGCCTCGTCTGGTGGGGCGGGCGTCTCCGGTGGGGCGGGCGTCTCCGGTGGGGCGGGCGTCTCCGGTGGGGCGGGCGTCTCCGGTGGGGCGGGCGTCTCCGGTGGGGCGGGCGTCTCCGG
>JACQUR010000375.1 GCA_016210245.1 Chloroflexota bacterium | reverse complement strand
GTACAAGGTCGAACTGCTCCAGGACATCCCGGACGAGCAGGTCTCGCTCTACCGCACCGGCGACGACTGGGAGGACCTGTGCCGCGGCCCCCACCTGCCGTCCAGCAAATACCTGCAGACCTTCAAGCTCTTGAACGTGGCCGGGGCGTACTGGCGGGGCGACGAGCACCGCCCGGCCCTCCAGCGCATCTACGGCACCGCCTGGCCCACGCAGCAGGAGCTGGACAAGTACCTCTGGCGCCTGGAGGAGGCGCGCAAGCGCGACCACCGCAAGCTAGGGCGCGAGCTGGATATCTTCCTGCTGGACGACCTCGCGCCGGGCGAGCCCTTCTGGCTGCCCAGGGGCATGCGTCTCCTCCGCACGCTGGAGGGCATGTTGCTGCCGGAGCTGGAGCGGCGCGGGTACCAGGAGATCGCCACGCCCTCGCTGGTGAAGAAGGACCTGTGGGAGCAGTCCGGCCACTGGGCCCACTTCCGCGAGAACATGTTCCGCTCCGAGGTGGAGGAGCACGAGTACGCCTTCAAGCCGATGAACTGCCCGGAGGCGACCATCGTCTACCGCTCCAAGCTGCGCAGCTACCGCGACCTGCCCCTGCGCCTGGCTGAGAACAGCCGCCTGCTGCGCAACGAGCGCTCCGGCACGCTGAGCGGCCTGCTGCGAGTCCGCCAGCTCACCATGGACGACGCCCACATCTTCTGCCGCCCGGACCAGATCCAGCAGGAGATCTTCGGCGTGCTGGAGCTGGGCCGCCTGTTCTACGACCGCTTTGGCTTCGAGCGCCGCTACTACCTCAGCACTCGCCCGGCGAAGGCCATGGGCGACCCCGCGCTGTGGGAGCAGGCGGAGGCGATGCTGGCCGAGGCGCTGAAGGCGCACGGCCTCGCGTACGAGCTGAAGCCCGGCGAGGGCGCCTTCTACGGGCCGAAGATCGACATCGACATCGAGGACGCGCTGGGCCGCGCCTGGCAGCTTACCACGATCCAGCTCGACTTCAACATGCCGGAGCGGTTCCAACTGGAGTACATCGCGGAAGATGGGCAGCCGCACCGCCCGGTGATGGTCCACCGGGCCATCTACGGCACCTACGAGCGGTTCATCGGCGTCCTGATCGAGCACTACGCCGGCGCCTTCCCGCTCTGGCTCGCCCCGGTGCAGGCGGTGGTGCTGCCGATCGCCGATCGCCACAACGGCTATGCCCAGCAAGTGGCCGAGCGGCTGCGCGCAGCCGGGCTGCGGGCGGAGGTGGACGATCGGCGCGAGAAGGTGAACTACAAGATCCGGGAGGCGCAACTGCAGAAGGTGCCCTACATGCTCGTTGTGGGCGACAGGGAGGTCCAGGCCGGCGCCGCGGCCGTGCGTGAGCGCTCCAGGGGCGACCTGGGCTCGATGGGCCTGGCCGAAGTCGAGGCGATGCTGCGCGAGCAAGTCGCCCGCTACGCCTGAGGCGGGCGTGAGCGCGCGCCCGGGTAGTAGGGTGGAGGGCGGAGTTGGATGCCTGGAATCGTCGACAACATCAGCGGGGGTGGTAGCGACGTGCAGGCCGCGGTTGGGCGAGCAGATAAGTGGCGGAGAGTTCGCGATGAGATTACGTGCCTCGTTTGGGCTAGACCTCATGCACCCGGTCTTGATGAGCGACGCTGTGGGCAGTGACTTGGGCGTGGTGAAAGTCACTGTTGACGAGTTCGACGCCGTCGTGAAACCCCTTGTGCAATCCAGCAGTATCAAGACGTGACGGGCACCCCCGGGAATTCCAGCAAGAGACCGTAAACTACCGAGCCGCGCCGGCTCTGGAACTGCGCGCGCCATCATGGTACCCTGCCCAGCGCCACAGCTACGCCGCCGCCTGCGGACAGGGCACCCGCTGCCCTCCAGGCGACGAAGACACCAGCGACGAGGGAGAGAGCCCTTCATGCATGACCTGGAGCACCTCGAGCAGGAGCTGGTCACGGCCAGCCATATCGTCCACCAGCAGGGCCTGGTCAACGCCTTCGGCCACGTCAGCGCGCGCATCCCGGGCACCGAGACCTTCCTGTTCCCGCCGCGCAGGAGCCCGGCCTTGATCCGCGTGGATAACCTGCTGGTCCTGGACGTGGAGGGCAACCAGCTCGCGGGCGAGGGCCGGCCCAACACCGAGTTCTGGATCCACGCCCGCATCTACAAGGCCCGCCCCGACGTCCAGGCCGTGTGCCACGTCCACTCGCCCAACTGCGTGGCCGTGGGCAGCGTGGGCGAAACCATCCGTCCGCTCCACCATCCCGCCTCCGCCTTCAAGGACGGCGTCCCCGTCTTCGACCGGATCGGGCTGATTCGCACCCGCGAGCTGGGCGACGCCGTGGCGAAGACCCTGGGCGCCTGCCGCGCTATGCTCCTGCGCGGCCACGGGGCGAACGTGGCGGGCGAGGACATCCGCCGCGCGTGCGTGCTGGCGCTCTGGCTGGAGGAGGCGGCCGGCCTGCAGCTCCGGGCGATGGCCGCCGGCCAGCCCCGCTACTTCGACCCCGAGGAGATGGAGCGGGTCCACGACCAGCTCTTCGCCGAGCCCGGCCCGGTCAACCGCGCCTGGGAGTACTTCAGCAGCCTCGTGGCTGAGTGCTGAGTCCTGAGTGCTGAGTGGCAGGGCGGACACACAGGTCCGCCCCTACGAGGCCGGGGCGGACACTCAGGACTCAGCACTCAGCACTCAGCACTC
>JACQUR010000381.1 GCA_016210245.1 Chloroflexota bacterium | reverse complement strand
GTGGGCCAGCAGGGCCGCCTCGATCCGGCTGCGGACCTGGAGCTTGGCCAGGATGTTGGTCATGTAGTGCTTGATCGTCTTCTCGGCCAGGCCCAGCCGCCGGCCGATCTCCTGGTTGCCCAGTCCGAGGGCCACCAGCTCCAGCACCTCACGCTCCCGGGGGGTCAGTTCGTCCAGGGCGCTGGCCGAGCGCGGCCGGGTCATCTCCCGCAGCAGGCGCGAAGCCATCACGGGCGTCACGTAGACCTCGCCGGCGTGGATCACGCGGATCGCTGCGATGAGCTCCCGGCTCGAAACCCCCTTCAGGATGTAGCCGCAGGCGCCGGCCTGCAGCGCTGCCAGGAGGTCGTCCTCGTCCTCAGACACGGTCAACATCACGATCTTCGTAGCTGGACAGGCCGCCGCGATGTCACGGGCCGCCTGGAGTCCGTCACCTGGCATGGAGATGTCCAGGAGGGCTACGTCCGGCAGGTGCTCGCGCGCCAGCCGCACGGCCCCGGCCGCGTCCGTTGCCTGCCCGACGGGCAGGATATCCGCGGCGGCCTGGAGCGAACTGGCCACCCCGGCGAGCAGGAGCGGGTGATCGTCGGCGAGGATCACGCGGATCGAATCAGTCATCATCCCTTCGCCTCCGCTATCGGCCAGCGCAGGTACACGGTGGTGCCCTGCCCGGGCTGTGAGTCTACGTGGAAGCTCCCGCCCAGGACTTCGGCCTGTTCGCGCATGCCGGCGAGCCCCAGGTGGCCATCGGCCACCAGGTGCTCGGGCGCAAAGCCCGGCCCGCGGTCTGACACGGCCAGGTACAGGCCGCCGGCTTCGGCCCAGACGCGCGCCGCAACCCCGACCCCGCCGCCGTGGCGGGTGGCGTTCGAGAGCGCCTCCTGGAGCGCCCGGAAGAGGGCGATCTTGATCGGCAGTGGCGCCTGGGCAGGCAGGTGCTGGAAGTGCGTCTGCACTGATGTTTCACTCCGCCGTTCGTGGTCCCGCACTGCCCGCTCGGCCACTTCGGCCACGGAGAGCGAAGCCAGGTGGGGCAGGCGCAATCCCGCAGCGATGCTGCGCACCTCGTCGAGCGCATCGCGCACCGCGCCGTGGACGACCGAGACGTCGTCGCGGGCCAGGCTGCAGACACCACACCGGCTCTCCAGGGCGTCCAGGCGCAGCAGCGCCAGGGCCAGCGCCTGGCCGGGGCCGTCGTGCAGGTCGGCACTGATCCGCCGCAGCGCCCGCTCCTTGAGGGTCGTTGTGCGCCCGGCTGCCTGACGCACCCGCCCATGCAGGCGCGCGTTCTGCTCCAGCAGGCGCGAGAGCTCCGCGACCTTCTCGCGCAGGGTTGTCTGCTGCGCGGCGATGGTATCGCTGCCACGCCTGACGATCCCCGCCAGCGCCAGGTACGTCGCCGCCGTCACCAGCGCTACCACCGCCCAGGACCGCAGTTGCGCGGCGTAGATCTCACCCTCCAGCTCATCCGGGCGCTGGTAGAACTCGGTGACCGCGATGATCCGCCCTCCGCCGCGCTCGCGCACTGGCAGGTACACCTCGAGCAACTGTCCCCAGCGCTGGCGCTCGTACTCGTTCTCGGCCGTGTGCAGGTCGCTCATGTGAGCGACCACCTCGCCGTTGAGCGCCCGCGCCAGGCCGCTTTCGAGCTCGAACCGGCGCCCGATGAGCAGGCGGTTGGGGCTGTAGAGGACCTCGCCCTCGGGCGACCAGACCTTGAAGGCGACGATCCGCTCGCCGAGCGGGGTCTGAGCCAGGAGTTGATCCAGCGGCCCGACCTGGGCCTCTTCGAGCCGGGGCTGGCTCGCCAGGGGCTCGACATACGGCTCGATGACGCTCTCCACAAACAGAGCCATGATCGCCGCGGTGCGATTCACCACGCCGCTCTCGATCTGCTGACCCACCCAGGTGCCAATAACCAGCATGCTCGCCAGCATGATAATGAGACTGGCCAGCAGGAACTGCGCCGCGAGCGACAGACGTCCTTGCCTGAGCGTCACGCCGGCCTCAGCGGGCACGGCGTGCGGCGGGGTGTTCACAGGTGTTTCGCGCGCGGGGTCGGGAACCATCCCTACTCCACTCCCGGGAGCCTCCGACCCCCACTGCCCAGGCTGGGCGTGGCGGGCTCGGGCGTCAGGAACCAGCGGGGTATATGCACGGGTAGGACCAACGTCGCCGATCGGCGCGGGTCCCGGGCTGGCACAGGAGGATCCTGAATCCGTGAGTTCGAGCCTGGACCCTTCGCCCGACGGGTGAAGGGTCCAGGCTCGAACTCACGGATCTGGGAGGATGAGGCTGCCGAAGCTTCTCCGCGGCTCGCCGAGCGGCGGGCCGCTACGCACGCCGACCAGGGAGGTGGGGCCGCCAGCCCTTTAGCTCCACGCGCTGGCGCAAGGCCGGGACCACCGGGTCGTCCGGGTCGACGCCAGCCAGCATCTCGAGCCAGGAGCGGGCTCCATCGCGCTTGCCTTCGGCCAGGGCGAGTTCGATCTGCGCCCCACAGAACGCCCGGAATTCGCTAGTGTGAAAGCGCCGCCGGGTGAGGAGCGGATCGAGCAGCGCCCTGGCCTCGTCGAGCTTGCCCCGCTGCACGGCAAGCCGGGCGAGGCTCGCCCGCGCGAACAGGTAGTCGGGATGGCGCTGGTGCAGCTCGCGGGAGATCGCCTCGGCCTCCTGCACCCGCCCCTGAAGCTCGTAGGCCGCGGCCAGGTTGTGCAGCAGACTCGGGGCGTCCGGCTCGGCCTCCAGCGCTCGCTCGATCAGGCTCGCGGCCCGCGCGCCGTCACCCTCTTGGAGCGCCTCCAGCGCTGCATCGTGCCACCGCTGAACCTGCGGCCGGTACTGGGTGGCGGCCTCGCCGTGGATCTCAAACCCCAGCAGCAGCACCTCCTGCCACGCGCCCCGCACCCAGAAGCGCGTCGGCCCCGGGGGCAGCAGCCCGGCCTGGGTAGCCGCCTGGGCTGCCTCCATGCGGAACGCATCTGGGCCGCGCTGGCCGAGCGCGAAGTCCCGCAGCGCGTTCAGCAGCTCCGGGGTTTCGGCCATCAGCGCCAGGCGCAGCGCGAACTCGCGCCCCTCAGGATCACCCCGCTCGAGCAGGAGCGGCACCAGGCTGGCCAGCGCGGGATGCTGGCGCAGGTAGCGCCGCACGGTCTGGGTAATCGCCTGGTCGCCTCGACGCCGGGAGAGCGGCCTGGCCAGCGCAGCAAGGTCGCGGACGGTCTGCTGGGAAACCCAGTTGCCGAAGTTGAACGGCCAGGGCGCGTGGCGCTCGCCCACCGGCTTGCGCAGGTCGGCCAGGTTCGCCCGGGCGAGCTCGAAGCCGGGCGCGAGGCGCAACAGCTCTTGCCAGCGCCGGCGCGCCTGGTCGAGGTCTCCCAGCCACATGGCGGCGACCGCGGCCAGGTGGTAGAGCAGCGGGTCGCCCAGGGGAGGCCGCAGCAGCCCCGCGGCCTCGGCGCCCCGAAACGCCTCCAGCACCCCCTGGCCATCCCCCAGGTAGCTCAGCGCCTCCGCCTTCTTGAGCCAGGCGTCCAGGCGCTCGGACTCGATCCCCTTGAGTTGCTCGGCCAACGTCCTGGCCTCGTCCACTCGGCCGCTCAAACACAGGTAGCGCACGAGATTGGACAGCGCATGCACGTTGCCCGGGTCGAGGGCCAGCACACGCTGTGCCGTTGCGATCGCCTGGCCGAGCTGGCCCTCGATGGCATGGAGCTGGCTGAGGTTGTTGAGGGCCGGCACGAAGTCGGGGCGGCGCCGCACCACCTGCTCGGCAACCGCGCGCGCCCTGGCGTACTGGCCTTGCTCCACCAGCGCCTGCGCCTGCTCGTGCATGGCCGCTAGCTCCGGCCCGTCCTCGCCGGAGAGGCCCAGCTCGGCGAGGATGGTGCTGACCTCGGCCTCCAGGTCGGCTACCGTCGCTCGGGCCCTGGACGCGCGCTCGTGGTCGGGCCAGTGCTCCAGGAAGCGGCGAAAGGTGCGCAGCGCCGACACCGGCTGCATGTTGGTGAGGTAGGCCCCGGCCAGCCTCGTCAGGATCTCAGGGTCATCAGGCATGAGCTCCAGCAGCCGCTCGCACGCGCGTTGGTAGCCCCGCAGCTCTCGAAGCTCGTAGTAGACGTTGACCAGGGCGGTGAGGATCTCCGCCTCCTGCGGGTAGCGGCGGCTGAGGGCCTCCAGCAGGTCGCGCGCCTCGGTCCAGCGTCTGCGGCGCACGAGGCCGTGCGCCCGACCAAGCTCGGACACAAGCTGCTGGGACGAGGTGGCGGGGTGGGGGATTGGATGGCGTTTCTGCTTGGACATCACCCTCGCTCGCCGGCCCGGGCTCAGTCGAGCAGGCCGAGGGCGCGCAGTGCCTCGGCGGCCCTGGGCGGCGGATCTCGCCACAGCCACTCCAGCGGCAGCTTCAGCCCCGCCAGCGTGGGACTGGTGTACTCGCCCCCGGCCCCGCCCAGGGCGAGCCGATAGTGCCCGCCCGGACCGAGCTGGTAGAACTCGGCCTGCTGGCGCCCGGGGTCGATCAGCCAGTACTCCTGCACGCCGCCCCGCTCGTACTCGACGAACTTCTCGCCCCGGTCGCGGCCAACGCTCTCGGGCGAGACGATCTCGACCACCAGGTCGGCCGGGCCGTCGAGATACGTCTCCTGCAGGCGGCCCAGGTGTTGGCTCGCCACAAACAGCAGGTCCGGCTCGCGGCCGCTGTTCACTGGCTCGAGCAGCCGCATCTGGAAGGGCGTGGGCAGGACCTCGCCCAGGCTGCGGGCTTCCGCCCAGTCGCTCAGGATGACCAGGAGGAAGCGGGCCAGCCTCTGGTGCCGCCGCCCCGCGGGCGAAACCATCTGCACCTCCCCATCCACCCACTCCGCCCAGGTGTCCTCGTCGCACCAGGCCAGGAACGCCTCGTAGCTCAGCTTCCCGGCCGGCGGGCGCGGGCCGGCTCCAGCCGCTTCGCGCTGCGCCTCCTGGATCGTCACCTGGCCATCTCCCCAGGTCTTGCTTCTAGCATTGGTTATACCCACCCGGGGCCGGACTGGGCGGCGGTAGAGTAGGAGACTGGCGCGGTGGCTCTTGGGTCCAGCGCTGTCCACGCAGTAC